>DATLZO010000026.1:0-29189 GCA_035573955.1 Minisyncoccota bacterium | reverse complement strand
AAAAGCGCCTTGAACCGCTCTGCAAAATCTTTTTCTCTGCTGTACCGTTTGAAAAGTTTTGAATAAAAGCTGACTTCATGGAAGTAATGGAGAAGAAGTGCAAAATCGCGCAGGAACTTTCCGGGTACGTCTTCTTCAACTGGGTTTAAAAAAATGACACCGAACTCTTTCAAGTGGCTCACGTTGTGATGTTTCTTGGCAACGAATTTTTTACTGATATCCATCCAACGGCTCCGGAGAACTTTCACCTCAATCGGTCGTTCCTCAAAATCCGCCGCCGTAAAACCGCTGTAGGCCTTCTCAAATGTCTCATGCATCCATTCATCTGACTCAATAAACCGGAGGGTGCTGAAAACTTCCACGACGTCTTCTTTCTTAAAAACCTCACCGATATCGGCGTAGCCGAGGTAATCCAAAAGTTTCTGCGACGGCCGCTCTTTCAAAACTTGTTTTAAGTAATCTTTCTTCAGAAAAAATCCTGTCTTAGCCGTTGTTATCTTGCCCGCCAAATTTACTGCTCGCTCAAATTCATTAGCACCGGGGAGTTTAACGAGAAACTGCATGAATTGTTTTTCGTGGTTGAAAACCGTTTTGCGCAGTGTTCCCCGTACATGACTTGCTTCCATTATTTTTGAATTTATCCGGTCCAAGGTAGCGGCAATTGTTCTTTCATTCAAATCGCAAAGATGCTCCAGGACGCTAGAACGGCCGGTTTTTTCAACCATTACTTCGTCCAATTCCTCCAGAATTTTGGAAGAAACACCCAAGATTTTTGCGGCTTTGTCGTAAGCGATCATAGCGGTTCGAAATCCATATCAAGGTATTGCCAGCGCTTGGCGGCTAAGTCCTTACGGCGTAGTATCCCTTTTTCCGCTCCGACCGCCTCAACCACCGAGGTGGCGTTCGCTGAAGCGAGTCTTAGGGCCCTTAGGATATCTTTCTTCTGAATGAGGGCGGCGACAAAACCCGACCCGAAGGCGTCGCCAGCGCCGGTTCTGTCAACGATCATCCTTTCCTTGAACGTCTTTGCCTGATAGAAGTATTCTCCGTCAGAGACATAAGCACCCTTTGGGCCGTCCGTCATAATAGCGACGCCCTTTATAAACTCATCGAGCTTTTTGAAAATCCGACGGGGGTCGGAATAGTTCACGCCGGTCAAATACGACGCCTCCTCCCGATTCACTATGAAAATATCGATGTCATTCGCGAGCGGCTTCACGAGTCGTCCATCTTTCTCGAGATAGTGCTTCGACGGGTTCATCGCAATTGTCGTGCCGCCCCTCTTGAGAGTCGCGACAATATCCCTAAGAACGGCCGGCTGGATGGTTCCTGGTGCAATATATGCAAAACGACATTTGAGTTTCGGGAACGGTATTTCCCGCCTTTTAAAGCCAGTTGACGCGCCGCGATGGACCAAAATTGTCCGTTCTCCGCCAGGAGTGAGAAGTATCGTCGAATATCCCGTCTTCTCTTTCTTGTCGGTCACGACAAGCGGCGTTACCTTTTCGCCTTTAAGCGACTTGATAATGGACTCTCCCGTTTCGTCGGCGCCGATCCGGATAAGGGCGGCGGTCCGAAGCCCTTGGCGCGCGAAAGTGACTGCGGCGTTCGCTGCCCCACCGCCCAAAGAAAAAACTGGTTCGCTTACTTCAATTTTAGAGCCCAACGCGAAACATTCCGCCTCGCCGGTCTTGAAACCGATTTTTTTCAAGTGCGCCGGGTCTTTTAAAACCTTAAATAGAGAGCTTTGTAGAAATACGTCTCGTGTAGCTGTTCCTATAGTGATTACATCAAACATGAATTTTGAATTATAAATTTTGAATTTCAAATGAATGACCGAATTTTTAATATTTCAAGCATTAAACCATTTTTCTCCAATCTTTTAATTGCTTCTCTTTTAAATTAGAAATTTAGATAACAAGAGCCCAACTTTCTGTCTATACTCATTTTCTTCGCAGAACTCTTTTTACAGCACTCATAATATCTTTCGGGGCCATACCATATTTTTCCAAAAGTTGGGCTGGCGGGCCTGATTCGCCGAAAGTATCTTGCATGCCTACGAATTCAATCGGCGTCGGCGCCCGTTTTGCGAGAACCTCGGCAACCGCTCCGCCCAGTCCGCCGCTCACTTGGTGTTCTTCCACTGTGACAACTGCGCCGCACTTTTTGGCCCAATTTACAATCGTTTCTTCGTCAAACGGTTTGATAGAATGATTATTCAAAACAATCGAGCCGATACCGTCTTCATTTTCCAAATCTTTTGCCGCAAGAAGCGCATTTCTCACTAAAATGCCGCAGGCGACTATCAAAACTTGCGGTTTTCTGGACTGCCAAAAAATTTCTGCTTTGCCCGGAGTAAAAGGAGTTTCCTCTGTTGTGATAACCGCACTCTTCTCACGGCCAAAGCGCATATAAACCGGCCCCCAAATTTTTGCTGCGGCCTCGGTCACTTTTCTAGCTTCAATCGCGTCGCAAGGCACAAAAACTTTCATGTTGGGCATCGCCCGCATGATCGCGATGTCTTCGGTTGCCTGGTGAGTCGCGCCGTCTGGCCCCACCGATACTCCGGCGTGGTGGCCGGCAATTTTCACGTTGGAGTCGTTGTAAGCAATCGTTGTCCTGATTTGCTCCCAGTTCCGACCCGGGCTAAATGTCGCATAAGAAGAAATAAAAGGAATTTTTCCGGAGATGCCGAGGCCGGCGGCAATCGTCGCCATGTTCTGCTCGGCCACCCCGACTTCAAAAAAACGCTCTGGATATTTTTTGGCGAAGGTTTCGGCGCGAGTAGATTCAGTTAAATCGGCGCAGAGCGCAACCACATTTGGATTATGATCGCCAGCCAAAACCAAACCGTCACCATAGCCGTCCCGCGTCGGTTTCATTTCCACGTTCTTATCAAAAAGTTTTGGATTTAGTTTTGCTTCGGGGTTGAGCATGATTATCCAGTAAATTTAAAAGTAGCAAGCATTGTTTCGAATATTGGTGTATCTTGCGAACTTTCTTGAGACAAAATGCCCACAACCAGTGTCCCCTTTCCAAAATAAACGGCATCGTATCCTACCATACCAGACTCTTTTCCGCGAAGCGCCGTTATACCGTTAATAGTGACGGGGCGCATCTGTGAAACTAGACCTCCCCTTTCTTGTTGAACCCATTGAGTGAGCGAGACTTGTTGAGAATTTTGAAAGATATTCAGGCTAGTAAGCGGCGTAAAAGAAACATTAGGAAAGTAGCCTTCGGTTGCAACCCAGATTGGGGGGTATTTTATCTCAAACCCATATTTCTCATTCCGATAAGTTTTCCAACCCTGCGGTAAGCTTGCCGAACCATCCGCGGTTTCGTCCGCGACGCTTCCGACAAATGGAACAGTAACTTCTCCACTCTCTGGTGATACAGGTGAAGTTTCCGTCTTTTGTTTTTTAACCACCAAATAACCCGCCCCCGCGCCGGCTAAAAGCACAAGGGCGATTATGACCACGACGATATTTGCAAATCCTTTTCTATTCATGCTCTGACTTAATTCTCCGACCGAGCGTCCTTAACTCCTTGAGCGCTCTTTCCGCCTCTTCCTTGTTCGGCGGTTTGCCGTGCCAGGTAAAATCGCGCTCCATAAAACTCACGCCTTTACCGGGAATGGTATGTGCAATAATCACGGTCGGTTTTTCGTAGATCGCCTGCGCTTCTGCAACAGCATCTACAAACTGAACCATGCTGTGGCCGTCAATTTCTATGACGTGCCAGCCGAATTTTTCGTACTTGTCGCGCAAGGGCTCTAGAGGCATCACGTTTTCCGTAAAGCCGTCAATTTGGATATTGTTGCGGTCTAAAATCACGGTCAGATTGCTCAATTTGTGCTTCATTTTCCCGGCAAACATTATTGCTTCCCATGTATTACCTTCCTGATGTTCACCATCGGAGGTAACACAGTAAACGCGGTATTTTTTGTTATCCAAGCGGGCAGCCAAAGCAACGCCAATTGCTTGCGAAATACCAGAACCCAAAGGACCGGAGGTTGTCTCCACGCCCGGCAGTGCCCCGCGGTGCGGATGACCCTGGAGACGGGAATTTAATTTCCGCAGCGTTTTTAGTTCCTCTACCGGAAAATATCCGGCATAAGCCATCGCGACGTAGCGCACCGGGCAGATGTGGCCATTGGAAAGAATCAATCTATCTCTTTTATCCCAATCCGGCGCCTTAGGATTGTGATTCAAAACGTGAAAATAAAGTGCAGTAAATATATCAGCCATTCCCAAAGGCCCCGCCGAGTGCCCTGAACCTGCTTCAAGGAGCGTTTCTATGATTTTTTCTCTTATAGCGTTAGCTTTTTCCTCCAAAAGCTTTAATTTACCTTCATGAAGAGGTTCCATTCTTTAATTATACCTCATTTTTTTTGCAAAATTAAATCGCCATGGCATAATAACTTGGTAACGAAAGTAAAAGTGAGAAAAGTAAGAAAAAATTCAAACCCCTACAAGCTATTAAAAACTTTGGGTCTGGCCACCGGTGTTCTTATTATTTCCACCATTTCACCTCTCGGCGGAGCGGCTACCGTGAAAAGTTTAATTAAAGGGTATATGCGGAAGAAAAGATTTGAAAAGCACAGGTTTCTAAGCGACTTAAAAAATCTTCAGTTTCGGGAACTCATCGACTACCAAGAATATCCTAATAACAAAGTAAAAATCACGCTAACAAAGCGCGGTGAAAAAGCTATTCTCCAATTTAACCTTGATGAAATGAAAATCAAGAAACCTGCAAGATGGGATGGCAAGTGGCGGCTAATTATGTTTGATATTCCTCATCACCAAAAACAAGCACGCGATGCTCTAAGAAAAAAGTTAAAACAATTGGAATTCTATCCTCTTCAAAAAAGCATCTACATCACACCATACCCGTGTGAAAAAGAAATAGAATTTATTGCCTCACTGTTCAATATTCGAAATAATCTCCTTATTCTTTATGTCAGTCATTTTGAAGGAGAGGAAAAACTTAAATATCATTTTAAAATCTAATTTGAAAACATTTTTCCTATTCCTTTCTTCATTAATTTCTAATCTCCTGAATTTACCAAGTTATTTCGCCATGGCGAAATAACTTGGTAAATCAATGAAATTAGTAAAATTAGCAAAGTTGGCAAAATTGGAAAAATTGGCAAAATTGGGAAAAACTAGAGCTCTTTATTTAGTAACTCACATTTTAGAGACTACTTCTTATTAATGATCGTCTTACTGTAAATTATTTTATGGCGGCGCGGATAAAACCAAGAAAGAGCGGGTGCGGATTCAAAAAGCGCGATTTGAACTCGGGGTGGGCTTGAGTGGCGATGAAAAATTTGTGTTTGGGAAGCTCAATAAACTCCACAAGCCGCTTGTCCGGCAAGTTGAAACCCGAAAGAACGAGACCGTGTTTCTTCAAAACGTCGTGATATTTTGGATTTACCTCGTAGCGATGCCGATGCCTTTCTGAGATAACATCCACGCCGTAAAGGCGGCGTACAAGCGAATCCTTATCCAAGGTGGCTCGATATGTCCCTAATCGCATCGTCCCGCCTTTCATTTTCACCTTCTTCTGGTCAGGCATAATGTCGATAACGGGATGCGGTGTCCTTTTTGAAAATTCTGTGCTATTCGCGCTTTTCAGCCGGCAGACATTTCGAGCGAATTCGATAACCGCTGTCTGCAGACCCAAGCAAAGTCCCAAAAAAGGAACATTCGATTCGCGGGCGAATTTGATCGCTTTTATCTTCCCTTCAATCCCCCTCTTGCCGAAACCGCCGGGCACGATTATACCCTTAACTCCCTTCAGTTTCTTCACAAGATCGGGACTCTCAGAATCGATGCGTTTCAATTCCACCCTGACTCCGGCGGCGGCTGCCGCGTGAGCCACCGATTCTTCCACAGAAAGATAGGCATCGTCTTGCTCGACGTATTTCCCGATAAGAGCAATAGTGATTGTTCTCCGCGCTTTTGACATCCGCGAGACAGCCCGGCGCCAGGAAGCGAAATTAGTCCGGCCGGTCCTTTTGCCGAATTTCTTCAGGATGAGCTCATCGAAACCACTGCGCCGGAAGTTCACCGGCACCTCGTAGATGGTGCGGACATCAACGGCCGGGATAATGTGCTCGGGCAATACATTGGTGAAAAGGGATATCTTTTCCACGTTTGCCTTGGTGATAGGCCTCTTCGAACGGACAATAAGAAAATCCGGCTGTATGCCACGCTCGCGGAGGAGTGCGACTGACTGCTGGATGGGTTTGGTCTTTTCCTCATCTGAAGGATATATGTAATCCACCTTGACAACATGAATGAAAATAACACGAGTCGGACCATATTCCCGAAACATCTGCCGCGCCGCTTCTAAAAACGGTTCAGCCTCAATGTCGCCAACGGTGCCGCCTATCTCCACCACGGCCACGTCCGCACCGTTCGAATTGAAAACGCTCATTATTCTTCTTTTTATCTCGTCGGTGACGTGAGGAATTATCTGGATAGTCTTGCCGAGATAATCGCCGTGCCGCTCTAGACCGATGACATACTCATAAACGGAACCGGTCGTGAAATTCGACCGGCCATCCAGATCGACATTTATAAACCTCTCGTAATGCCCTAAGTCAAGGTCTGTTTCCGCTCCGTCCTCGGTGACATAAACTTCACCATGTTGGTAGGGGTTCATAGTCCCAGCGTCACGATTCAGGTAGGGATCTATCTTTATAGGCACAACCTCAAAACCCCGCATTTTGAGAAGCGCCGCAAGCGAGGCAACACTTATCCCCTTGCCGATACCGGAGACAATGCCTCCGGTTACAAATATCAGGTTAGGTTCTTTCCGTCTTTTCGAGCGTTTCATATGATTTCTTCGGGTCTGGGCTCCGCCAAATGAAAGATCCGGAAACGACCGCGTCTGCCCCTGCCTTTGCGGCTAGCTTCGCCGTCCTCGGGTTTATCCCGCCATCCACCTCCACCGTCGCTTCGGGATTTTCTCTTTTCACGAATTTTATCTTGCGGAGAACCGATTCGTCCAGTTTCTGTCCCGATGTTCCAGGTTTTACCGTGAGTATCTGGAAAAAATTGACTGCTTTGAGGTAAGGCTTCAGAAACTCGGGCGGCGTTTCGGGATTCAGAGCCAATCCCAGTTCGATGCCAAAATTGTCCGCCTTATCTATCACCATCGGATAGCCTTCCTCCACCGCTTCGGCGTGGACAATAACTCTCAAAACTCCAGCAGCACACCATCTTTCCATTTCCGACTGGGGATCTTCCACCATCAAATGGACCTCGCATTTAAGGTCCGAAATTTCTTCGCCGAGTTCCAGGAGCCGTTCTGGCTCGTTCCAGTTTTTATAATTCGTGAACCGGCCATCGGAAACATCAAAATGAACCCAATCGGCAAAAGAAGCCGCTAACCGTATTTTGCGCTTCACTTCCTCAAAATCGGTTTCATTGATGGAAGGAATTATTTGCATTTTATTCGTCGTCCTCAGAAACCGGGTGCGAGACTTTTAGTTCCAGGCGCGAAATCTTATCCAGCCGGCGGCGAAAGCGCTCTTCCGCCGCAAACGGCGTCTCCAGCCACACTGTCACTATTTTTTGCGCCTCTTCCGGTTTAACGTATTCTGCGGCAAGCGAAAGAACATTCGCATTATCGTCGTTTCTTGAGTCAAACGCCTGGTCGGGTGTGAGCACGAGCGATGAACGGACATTGCGAAACTTATTCGCCACCACATCCACCCCTACGCCGGAGGCACAAATCAAAATCCCCCGCGCATTCTCGTAATCCAAGCTTACTTTTCTGGCGACGGCCTCCGCAAAATCGGGATAATCGTCGTCCTCCTCGAACGTCGCGGCGCCTACGTCAACAACCTGATAACCCTTCCCTTTGAGAAAGTTCTTCAGGTGTTCCTTTAATTTGAAACCACGATGATCGGCGCCGATATATATAACCATCTCAGATGAAGCTCGCAATTTTCAAAACATGCCTTACTAGCGTCGCCACATAACCCGCTTCATTATCATACCAGGAAAGAACTTTTACTAAATCGCCGTCAATGACTTTGGTAAATCCCAGATCCACTATCGCGCCGTAGGGCTCGCCGATCACATCCGATGAAACGATCGGTTCCTCGGTCACGTTCAAAACCCCTTTCCACCGCGGCGATTTAGCCGCCTTTTTGAAAATTTCGTTTATTTCCTCAACGCTGGTCTTCCTCGCCGCGACGAACGTGATGTCTGCGACGGAACCGGTCGCAACCGGCACCCGCATCGCAATGCCGTCGAATTTCCCTTCGAGTTCCTTGATTGCCCGCGTGACGGCCGTTGCCGCTCCGGTCGTCGAAGGCACGATGTTTTGCGCCGCCGCCCGGCCCCGCCGATAATCCTTGCTTCTGGTTGGACCATCAACCAAATTCTGCGTTGCGGTGTAGCCATGTACAGTGCTCAAGATCGCTTTTTTGATACCAGGATTCTCCGACATTATTTGAATGACCGGCGAGGCAGCGTTAGTAGTGCAGCTGCCGTTTGATGTTAAAACCACGCCCTTCGCTTCATCGTCGTTTACGCCGATGAGCACTGTCTTTCCTTCCGCACCGTCCGGATCCTTAGCCGGTGCCGTAATCACTACTCTTTTTGCGCCCGCTGCAAGATGAACTTTAGCCTTTTCGTATTCCTCAAAAACGCCGGTTGATTCCACGACAATATCAATTTTCAAATCTTTCCACGGGAGACGAGTGGGATTTTTCTCTTGAAGAAACTTTATTTTTTTTCCATTAACGACCAAATCATTGACTTTCGATTCAACTTTCTTACTGTAGCGGCCGTAAACTGTGTCGTATTTCAGCAAATATGCCAGGTTCTCGCAATCGCCCAAATCGTTAACAGCGACAATATCAATACCCTTCTCGCCGAAGGATTGCCTAAAGAACAACCTTCCAATTCTCCCAAATCCATTGATCGCAACACGCGTCATACTTAAATTATACTACTTTGTTATACCCGGAATGAGCGGCCGGACTTTTACCAAGTCGCCTTCCGCGGCGCGGAGAAGCCGCACCCGGCCAGCGCGTAGTTCCAAAACTTTGTTCACCGGTTCCGAAGGATAGTAGAGAGCTAGCTCGGCATCTGTTTTATCCGGCTCCGGCGCAATGTTTTCGGTTACATCCACTATCTTCTCGTCCCTTATCCAAATAATGTCTATAGCGAACCGCATTCCTTTCATCCAGAACGGATGAATGGCCGCCTCGTCGAAGAGAAAAAGCATTCCTTCGTTTAATCCGATTTCATCACGACCGGAAAGGCCGCGCGCCATGTCCCTCTCGCTTTTCACTACTTCGGCGACAATTATTTGATCCCTTATCTTAATTTCCGATTTTCTTTGGACATTGGAAATCTGGTTAATGTAAGGAATGAGAAAAAGCGTCGAAGCTAGAACAACACCTAGAACAAGGACAGCGAACTTAAAGATGAAGCCGGACATATCTTTAATATAATTAATTATAAACAACCGGATTTTGAGTGGCGGATAGAAAGGTGTATACTGAAAGAAGCGTAGTTTTAAAACATCAAACCAACGGACGGGGGTGCGACATGTACTACGAGTGCGTCTTCGGTGTATCACCCGAAGTTCTCACTGTGCATGTAAACCAACTCTTGTCGCAAGGCGTTGTCGCGATGATTGGAGGACCGGCGAGCAGCTGGCGAGACAGAGACGACGAGAGTATACCGGACAAGTGGCTCATTGGGCTCATCAACGACATCTTTGCCATCGAAGGTGTGGAGTACATGGAAGCAAGCCGCTACAGCTTCACCATTTACCGAGCCCGTCTCCTGAAATGGGGGAAAATCCCCGATAAGGTCCTTGCCGCGATCCAGGTCAACATCCTTTCCCATTTTGGAGACACGGAGTTCGTGCGCAATCGCCAGCCGACGCGGCTGTTCTACGACGATGAGGGCCGACTTCACGAGATCACGATCTGCGACCCCGACGCTCCCATACCGAACACCAAAAAAGCTGAGCTGCAGCCCCAATAGGGGCTGCAACTTTTTTAAGAGACTAGGCTGTAAACAATAATACCGAAGGCGACTGCAACGTTCAGTGATTCTTTTCGGCCCCGCATCGGTATTTCCAAAATCTTGTCCGCCGCAGCAAGGACAACCGGTGGCAAACCCTTTACTTCGTTCCCTAGGACCAGCGCGATCTTTTTTATTTTATAGTCTGCGGGTGTTAGATTATAGTACGGGATTGATTTTGGTGATTGTTCAACAGCCAAAATTTTAAAGCCTTCTTTTTTTAACTCGTTGAGTAGTTTACTCGTCGCTCGTCGCTTTTCCCATTTCAAGTACTTCTCCGCACCGAGCGACACTTTCGTAAAATCACGACGCCATTTCCCGAAACGGTCCAATGGCGAAGGAGTGATGCCGCAAAGATATATTTTTTTTACACCGGAGGCGTCCGCCGTCCGGAAAATTGAACCGACGTTGTGGATGCTTCGAATGTTATGCAGGACGACCGCGATTTCCATAAGTTCAATATAGCAAAAGCCGCCGGAGATGATTCTCCCGGCGGCTTGCGCTTCAGCACTTTGACCCGAAGTCGTTATCGACAGGCGGTAACTTCGTCCTTGTTCCAACTACAACAGCATCGGCGGGCTTCTTCTTTATCATCTCCCGCTCCATCCTCTTGATATGAAATTGAATGAGCAGAAAGGCGATGACAAAGAGAACCGCGATCAGAACGACAATCCAAAAAAAGTAGTCGTACATTTCCTCTCCTGGATTGACAAGGACACGCCGTTACCACGTGTGGTGATCGGTGTTTACCGGCCGTGAAAGCATCATCCTCTCGAGCGCCACTTGCTCGAAAAGACCGGGCACTTTCCGATTAGCCGGGCCGAGTATTTTCACGGAATCTTTTTCCACATCCGCCTCGTACCAGTGGATACGATCCCAGGAGACGAAGCAGTAACAACCGACGTTCTCGTATCCGGTCCATCCCTTGATGAGGATTGGCCGGTGAAGCGGCGACTGCCGTTGGTAGATCCAAGCCCCAACCCTCGCACCAAGGTAGAAAAGGACAACCGCCAAAACGATAACGATGTCGAGCCATTCTCCCTGGGCGTCAAACCATTCCAAGAAGGAAAACATAGAACCTCCCCGATGAGTTAGATGAATATGTCAATGTGGCTATTTAAATCAATAAAATAAAAACAAAAGAATGTCAAAAGTTTCGTCCCCGAGGTGCAGGATTTCCTTAAGGAATTTGAGGCTTGATGTTTTTATAAAATTACTCCGCCGCCCAATAGCTCATTTTCTCCCGAATAAAACACGGCCGACTGGCCGGCAGCCACAAATTTAATTGGTTCATCAAACTCAAGTTTATATTTTGGAATTTGGTATTTGGAATTTTGAGTTTGCCAAAGCATTGCTTTTGCTAGCGGCTGGCGATAGCGGACGCGCGCCAAAACTTCGCCGCCATTGAAATTCGGCGAGATGAAATTTAAATTAGTCAGTCTTATCTCTTTCCTATAAAGCGAATCGTCGTCGGCCTCCGCCATTACTAAAGTGTTAGCTTTCACGTCTTTTTCGGCGACATAAACCGGCTTCGAAACCGCCACCCCCACATGCCTCTCTCCGATTGTGTAAAACTCCGCCCCGTCGTGCTCACCGATCTTCCGGCCGAAGGCGTCGAAAACTTCCCCCCGCCTGCTCGGAATGTATTCCTTGAGGAATTCTGCGAGCGTCACTTTCCCCAAAAAGCAAATCCCCTGCGAATCTTTCTTTTCGGCCGTGGGCAAACCGGCTTTCCTCGCCATCTCCCGCACTTCGGGTTTCAAATAGTCGCCGATCGGAAAAAGACACCGTTCCAACTGCTTTTGTTTTAAGGTCCAGAGAAAGTATGACTGATCTTTGTTCGTGTCTCGAGCGGTGAACAACCTATTACCTATCCCACTATCATCTATAACCTTTCTAACGTAATGCCCCGTTGCAACATAGTCCGCACCGATCGCGAGCGCTTTTTCCAAAAAGAGGCCGAATTTGATTTCCTTATTGCATACGACGTCCGGATTCGGCGTCTCGCCCTTACGGTACCCTTCCACCATGTATTCCACTACCCGTTTCTTGTATTCATCTTTGAAATCCCAGCTGTAGAAAGGAATGCCTAAGTGAGAAGCCACCCGCCGGGCATCCGCTGCATCCCGCTCGGCACAACCATCCAGGTTGTAACAACTCATGAAAACTCCGGTCACGTCGTACCCCCGGTCGCGCAAAAGGAGCGCGGCGACGGACGAATCCACCCCGCCGGATAAGGCAACAAAAACTTTCTTTTTCCCGTTTACATCCATTTTACGGATAAACGATATCATAAAGCCGCTTGCCTTCACAAATCCGCAGACTCGCAAACTCACGAATTCCAATGAGGTTCCGGTCAAAATAAAGTCCTCATTTTACCCCTTCCGTATGCGCTTTGAAAATGAAGACGTAATCAAAAATAAAAGAAAATAACTCAATTTGAAATGACGATCGGCAAGCCGGTGAAAACCGGCGGCGCGGAGGTGTTGATACCACAACTTGCGTGGGTGTAGAGGTTGAATTGCAACTCCTTCCCTATCATCGTGTCCGATGCTGCCTGGCCGCTCACGGTGGAAAAATGCGTTTCGTATTGCCAACCGAGGGTGTAATTGCTTAAAAGCGTCATAGAAACGTTGCAATTACTTTTGGATGTAGCAGTTGTTTCAGAATAAACCGAACCTTCGAAACTTCGGTGAAGTGCTTTGAAACCGGTAACGTTAGCTGGCGAACCTGCCTCGGAAAGATACGGAATTATCCCAAAAGAACCGTCGGATATCGGATTACTAATAAGCCGCCATTTTATTTTCAAGAGACCATTCTCAATTTTCGCATCATCAACGGCGAAATAAGGGTTTGATGAATCTGGCGTCAGATCAATAATTGGTGCAGGTAAAATAACAGTTGTTGTAGCTGCTGTAGAAGTAGTATTAAAGTCATCAACTGCCCGAAGCGAAATATCGTAAGTATTACCTAAATCCAACTGTATGTTCGTGTAAAGTTTGCTGGAATCAGATCCGGGAACTAATGTGATTAATCGCCAGTCACTGTTGTTTGAACTCAATTCATAAGAAATTCCGAAATCGTCTAAACTATCTGAATCTGATGATGGATACCAAGAAATTTGAACCGTTGAGCTAGGAGAACTTATCGTATAGGATTCAACGGCTAAATTACTTGGCGCTGTCGGTGTTTGATGCGCCGGCGCAGAATTCTGGAAATAATGCTTGGTTTTATCAACAGCCACCAATTGAAAAGAATTTGTCCCATCGTAATAGGCAACAGTGATATAGTCGGTGGACGATGAGAAGACCAAATCGTTTGTCGGACCTGACACTGCAAGCAAAAAATGGTTATCTTCCAATAGATTAAAAGACAAATCGCTATTTTTCGGTCCTGTAGATTCGCACTGATTTATGGTGTCCGGCAGAATAACCACATAACCTCCCGATAAATAATTCTCGACCGAGCCATTGCAACGTTTGTAAACGAATTGTATCATTCCATCAAGGTGATAATTAGCGCGAGGATCTGAAATCACTGCAATTTTCTCTGCATCTTTGTTCAAATAAAAAGCGATCATTCGCCAGGCGTTGCCGCTACTGTATATCTGCGGTATAAAGGGATAATTTTGATAGTAAATCTCAACCAGATAGGCAGTGCTTGTGGTACGCGGGTCTTTGTAGAAGTAGATATTGTCAACGAAACCTGGAACGGTCGTGCTCGCAACTGTGGAAATTGAAGCCAAACCATCGCTGTCAACAGCCTTGATTGAGAATTCGTAATTCCGACCGATCTCATCGATAGTTTGCTCTAAAGCATTAGAGGTTGAATTAAAACTAAACGCTGTTGAACCGGTTGGGGTGTTCATTTCTTCGATTTCATAATGAATGGTGCTGGTGGAACCGCTGTAGTCAGTGGAAAAACTCCAACTCATTGTGAGCGTCGGGATACTAAAGTGGTAACCGACGGTAAAATTTGCAATAGCCGTCGGCGCTTCGCGAGGTTCAGGTAAGCTTTGGGAATTCTGTGGAGTCGGAACAGCGCGAACTTCAAAATCGCCGATGCTATCTGTATCACAACCATTGCCTAAAAATTCACCACTGCCTTGAGCCGAGATACAATTACCACTCTCCCACGCTTTCCGCTCTAAACTTTTCTCGGCGCCAAGTGTTGAATTGTAGTTAATCTCATCAACAATTTTATCGCTCGCATCAAAAAGAATTATTGTGTAAGTGACGCCATCTGCCTGCGGCAAACTCGCGCTCCGATTGATGCCGCCTTTCGTGTTACCATTTAGACCTACCAGAAGAAAACTTTTGGCTTTTATTAAAGTAACATCATCAGGTTTGCCGCCAAAAGAAGCGAGAGAATCGGAGGAAGTTGAGTTTGAGGCCGTAAGTTTTAACGACCATCCATTCAAACCCAAATCGCTCGCTGTGGGGTTATAAAGTTCAATGAATTCATTACCCACGTCACTCCCTTCAGCGTTATAAACAAATTCGCTTATCACAACATGATCGGTTGATGTAGCGGCAACCGGCACGGCAGAAACAATAATACTACTTGTGGCTGTGGAACTGGTATTGTCGGAGGTAATAACCTTTAAACCAACGACATAAGAACCGGCGGCAGAATAGCTATGGGTAGTTGTTGCTTGACTTACGGTAGTAGTTTGTAAATCGCCGAAGTCCCATTCGTAAGAAATAATCGTACCGCTCGCGACAGTTGAGGAGGCGGCGTTGAAAAGTATCATCTCGCTTGTTTGCGGACTCGTCGGCAAATGACTGAAAGATGCTATTGGATTTACTGGCCCCAAAGGTGCTATCGGAGTTATTTCATTCCTTTCGCCAGGCGTCGGCTCTGCCGCCTGCCAGCTGCCGTTTATAAGTTGGAGAGAACTACCGTCGCCATTTGCGCCAATGCTTGGAGAATAAACTACCTCATCAATAATAAGCGTATCGTTTTTGATCGCGATTGCTTCGCCGCTGTTTGATAGAGAAAAAGAACTATCAAAAAGAGTACCGGTATAAGTGGTACTTGCCAAAAATTTTGTCGTGTCGGCAGCAATGACAGCATAACCATTCGGTGGAAGAGAAAATGAACCCTGAACGATGGTTAAGGCGTGATTTGTATCATTCTCGAAAAATTTCCAGGAAGATAAATCAACCGTGGTCGTGCTATTGTTAAAAATCTCAATCCATTCCCTACCCTCGTCTCCAGCCGGTAAATCATACATAATTTCGTTGATAATGACCGGAAAAAACTGCGGCGCGGCCGCTGAATTGTTTGAAGAACCACCGCCTCCTCCGCCGCTTGAAACGGCAAGAACGGTATTAGTCCTATCGGTTTCATTGGTCTTATCCGTC
The DNA here is from genome assembly GCA_035573955.1 of Minisyncoccota bacterium. Taxonomy (GTDB): domain Bacteria; phylum Patescibacteriota; class Minisyncoccia; order UBA6257; family GWB1-50-10; genus GWB1-50-10. The sequence goes on along the minus strand of DATLZO010000026.1, from coordinate 13,765 downwards.
CTATCAGTCTTATCAGTCCTACCTGATTTGTTTTCTTCTAACGCAAACTCGCTCAACCGATCAAATTCATCGTCTTGTTGATTTCTTAAATCTACCGGATTTATTTCTGATTCAACGTTTGCCACTTGCCCCGGCACATCTTGTTCTTCTAAAATCTGACCCCGTAAACCTTTTGTTAAATCAATAATCTCCGGCTCTGATGGCCTAGAAAAAATCTTTGGCAAATCAGCAACGGTATTAATGAGGCCAACGAACGTGTTCTTAAGTTTTGAAATCTCGCCACCCGGAGAAAAAGCACTTCCCACCTTTCTAAGGAGCTTATCAACAAAGCTGCCTTTTTCTACTTGGATAATACCTTTCTGGAGGGAAAGTATTTCGCTAAATTCAACTTGTTCCGCCGCTTTACGCTGAAAGAGTTCCATTACTCCGGCGCCATATAAAATGGCCTTGGGAGCGAGACGGGAGAAGTATGCACTAAGAATGGGGTGATACTCTTTTTTATCTTTAATAGAGTATGTCCTTATAATTTTGTTGTTACTTTCCGTCTTAATGAAATCCACCATAACCAGTGGAAACTTATCACCTTTCTCATCAGTACCGTAGCAAAAATCTACGCCACAAGAACTCTCGTCCACTTTCAATGAGTAATACGGTTCATTAATAGTATCCTTTGAAAAGAAATACCTATTAGAGTACTGCGCCATAGATTCTAAGTACTCCTCGATTGAATTAAGCTGCGGCGGTTTGGTATTTTCCCTTTTCAACTTTTCTAAAAACCTTTCCCCACTAATGTTGTTTCTATTCCACCTTCTGGTGTAATCCTCATAGGGCGAGCCAAAATCTTTTCCAATAACTGATGGGTGGGCATCATTCCTTGTGTGATCTGGAACGCTCATGTCTTCCAGTAGATGAAGAGCGTGCCCTAAAGTTATATATGCTTCTTTTTTATTACCATCCGCCCAGTATTCTATTGCCGCCGCCCAAGTTCTGTCACCGCCATAAGGCTCATACCTGCTCTGTAAAAATCTGTTATTAACCCAATCGATCGCAGTCGTCTGTTTTTCCGGCGCGACTGCCGCAGATTGCGCGATTTGCGCAATCGCTTGATTACCGAAGTGTTCCTCATTCCAAGAAATTTTTCTTACCGGGTCATAGAGGTGATTTATGGCCCTTACAGTGTAATCTTCATTTATGCTTCCCTGCACAATCCATTCTTTTTCTTCATTAGAAATTTGGTTATCTGGATGGAGATAATTATAAAAATCAACTATTTCATCTGTGAGAGCCGCGTGAGTTGTATCCGGGTGGTAAGCAAAAACTTTCACCGGACTAAAGACAATGAGTACTAAAATCAAGAGACAGAACAAAAGTTTCTTGAACATAAAAACTAAATCTCTATAATTTTCCAGATTCCGTTCGGATAACGAACAAAATCAACTAAAAGAGGTTTCCGGATTACAAAACCATTACCGTCGTCAGAAAAACTCCCTTCCGAGATTAAGCTAATCTTCAAGAAATCCAAAACATTTTTTGTATTCTCTGGAGGACTATTCTTTAAGCTGTTCAATTCTTTCTCCTGTCCTTCAATCACAAAATACTTACTCGCCAATTCATAATCTCCTTTTTCAACAGCCTCGATGTACATCCGCAAAGTTTCCTGCGGAGTTTTACCGCCGTAAGTGTCGGCGAGTTGCATTTGATAAAGTTTCTCCTCAGCCTGGCGCCACATCTCCGCAGTCCGCTCCACTCTCCTCTGCCCCAACCACAAATCAAACGCCTGCCAAAAAATATAGCCGAAAAGGAGTACTATAATCGCCAAAAACGCGCCGACAACTACCCAGAACTTCTTCCGGCTCTTTTTCGGCGGTTCCTGCGGAGTTTTAACCTCTGATTGGTACGGCCCGCTCGGGCCAATTTGGGTTTCCATAAAGATAAAAAGCTTCCTGATCGGAAGCCCTTCAATCAGAGGAGTTCTTTGATTACTTTCATCCTATAACTTGTGGCATAGAAAATAAACTGCACTTATCCACACCCCATTTTTACTACATTTAGCCGCGTCTGCACAATAATATCCCAATTCATAAGCTATAGCTTACAAATTGGGATAACGATTGGGTTATAATTAAATAAGTTATCAGAAACTATTAAGTTATCAGAAACTATGAGGAGAAAGATTTTTTACAAGAATTCTAAACCACATAATATTTTAAACACACTTCTGATAAGCGGCGGTGTTTTAACTATTTCTTTCATTAACCCTCTTGCCGGAGCACTCATTGTGAAAAACCTGATAAAACTCTATTTCGCGAATAAAAAGTTCATAAAAGAAAAGTTCCTGAGGGATTTAAAGAGATTGCAAGAACGAGAATTAATCGACTATAAGGTCCTACAGGATGGCAAGATAGAAATACTCCTAACGAAGCGGGGAAAAGAAAAGCTGCTGGTTTACGACTTTGATAACTTAAAAATCAAAAGCAAGCGTTGGGATGGAAAATGGAGATTAATAGTTTTTGACATCCCGGACGACCGTAAACAGGCGCGCGATGCTCTGCGGGAGAAATTGAAAAAGTTGGAATTCTACCAAATTCAAAAGAGCGTGTATCTCACCCCTTACAAGTGCGAGGATGAGATAGATTTCATTTGTTCGGTTTTCGATTTAAGCCGCAACAACGTTCTAATATTCGAGGTGTCTAAATTCGAAGGCGAAGAAAAATTAAAAAGACATTTCCAATTATTATAAGGTTTATTATAAGGTTACCATTTTATCCCAATTCACAAGCGATAGCTTATGAATTGGGATAATAAAATGATTGGGATAATAAAATGATTAACGTACGGTCCAACGACGGTTTAACAAATGTTAAACAAAGGTTAAACAAGGGTTAAACAAAGTTAAACAAGGGTTAAAGGGGGGGCTAAACAAAGTTAAACAAGGGTTAAAAACGAAGGTTTAAGGGTGGCTCAACGAGATTAACGCCGTTTGCGGCGCAAAAATGCGGGGATATCCCAGTTTTCATCCTTCTTCCCCTTTTTCTCCTTCGGTTCCTCCATCACTTCTTCCTTCACGTTCTCATCTTCGAGGACAGGAATTTTTTTTGACTCATCGTTCATAAAAAGCGAAGGAATACCGACCATGCGGCTTGAGCCCATGATACCGTTGAAACCAGCGGCGATCACAGTTACCTTCAGCGCCTTGTCTTTCAAACTGCGGTCATAGTAGGCGCCAAAAATGATCTTGGCGTTCGGATCGAGATTCGCCGCGACGGCCTTCGCAATGTCGTTTACCTCCGACATTTTCATGTCGCGACCTCCGGCAACGGAAAGAAGCGCCCGCTTCGCACCTTCGATAGAAACCTCGAGTAGGGGCGAATTAATGGCCAAGCTCACAGCCTTCAAACTGCGTTCAGGGCCGGAAGCGAGACCGATGCCGATAAGAGTGGAGCCAGCGTCTTTCATCACTGCCTTAATATCGGCAAAATCCACATTGATTAAACCTGGAACGTTGATTATCTCCGTTATCGCCTGGACAGCCTGCTCTAGAACATCATCCACAAAGCCAAAAGCTCGGGCAACGGAAGTATCTTTATTGATGAGATTAAAAATGCGATCGTTGGGGATAACCACCATAGAATCAACCTTATCTTTCAGGTTCGCGAGACCTTCATGGGCAATACGCGCTCGCTCCGCCCCTTCAAAACTAAAGGGCTTGGTGATGATGGCGATGGTAAGTATTCCTTTTTCCCGGGCAGCTTCGGCGATAACAGGAGTTGCTCCTGTACCCGTACCGCCGCCAAAACCGGCGGTCAAAAAAACTATATCCGTGCCTTCCAATGCCTCCATTATCTCCGAACGGTTCTCTTCGGCGGCTTGTTTGCCGATATCCGGATTCATACCGGCCCCAAGCCCTCTTGTTAGAGCTTTACCGATGTAAATCTTATGATGGGCGGTCGCGTGGTTTAAGTCCTGCGCGTCGGTATTCACCGCCATAAATTCCACGCCGCGGATGCGGGCGCCTTCCATCATTCTTGTCACAGCGTTGCCGCCGCCGCCGCCGACGCCCACAACTTTAATCACTGTGTGACCGTGCCGCGACTTTGGAAGTTTCGAACTCACCGGCTCGGTTTTCTTCCTGCGATGGAGTTTTCTCATTTTTTTCTTGGACATTTTTATATTCTACGGCATCAGGCGCTTCAAAAATTCTTTCACGATCTTTGGGCTTAGCCTCAAACCCGCGCCGCGGCTCTCGCTTTTTGCCCAGAGCATGAGACCCACAGCTGTCGCAAATTCCGGATCGTCGAGAAGTTCCTGGTGAGTCGGGTTTAGTATCTCGAAACCCGCGAGACTCGGGTAACCGATGTGGACCGGCAGGCGCAGCTCCTTTCGCACTAATTCCGTCAATCCCTTCATCTTTACACCGCCGCCCGTTACAACCGCACCCGAAGGCAACTGAAGCGTCGGCCCTAACGATTTCAACTCATTATTGACGAGGTCTAGGATTTCTGCAAGGCGAACCTCTATCACCTCTGCGAGAAACCTCTTTGAGCCCTCACCTTGGAGGGACGGGTCGAAATCGGAAAGGTTAATAACGTCCTTGCGGGAAACCTCGCGGGCGCTCGCAAAACCATAAGTCAATTTCATCTTCTCGGCGCCCTCGACCGACATCTTGAAACCGATGGCAATATCGTTCGTCACGTGGCCCACCCCGAGCGGGATGGTTTTCGCGTGAACAAGTTTATTCTCCTCAAAAACAGCAAGTGATGTAGTGCCAAAGCCAAGATCTATCAGGACCACACCGAGCTCTTTCTGCTTCTGCGTAAGAACAGCTTTCCCTGAAGCGAGAGGGTTAAAAATAAGGCCTCCAATGCGGAGACCGACACGTTCCAGGGTTTTTATTAAAAGGTTAAGCTGGGGCGCGAAAACTTCCACTATCACCGTTGAAACTTCCAGGCGGTTGCCAGTCATACCGAGAGGGTTTTCAATGTCGCCCACGTCGTCAATGAAAAACTCGCGCGGGATGTTGTGAAGAACCGTGTGATTTTGGGTAAGTTTCACGGCCTTAGCGCTGTGTAGAACGCGTTCCACATCGTCCTGCTGAATTTCTTGGTCAGGCCGCGAGACAACCGTCGTGCCGCGGGAGACGCGCGATTTAATGTGCTCGCCCGAGACATTCACGTAGACGTCATGGACAGCGCGCTTGGATATTTTCTGCAAATCAAGAACGAGCTCGCGGAGCATATTCGTCGCGTCCTCAACATCAACAATGATTCCCTTGCGCAGTCCGGCGGACGGATGCCTCAAGGCCGCGACGATCTCAATGGCATCCCTGCCCTCTTCGGCGACAACGCATTTCATCTGCGACGAACCGATATCTAGACCGGTGACGAAATTAGCCATTTCTCCAGTTTTTCCATCTTAATCCTATCACGAGCACCCGCATGTGTATATCCTAAAAGATGAAGAAGTCCGTGGACAAGGAGATGGCGGATGTCGCCGCCCTTCGCGCGGATGTAATCGGGAGCAAGATATATTTCCCCAAGGTAGCGGCCGCGACGTTCGGGGTGGGGGAAAAAGGCCGGCTCTGTAAAACTTAAGACGTCAGTTGGCTTGTCCTTGCCGCGAAAATCGCGGTTTAACCTCCGCATAGCGGCGTCGTCGACAAGAAAAACATCGGCGCTTGCGGCGCCGACCTTCAATGCTTTCAAAGCTTGGGTTCCAGCGCGACGAATCTCCGACTCAAGCGGCCTGTACTTGTTTTTGGAACTCGAAACTATCGCACCAATTCTCACTTTTCCAAGTGTTCCTTGATTATCTTCGAAACAAGACTGGCATCGGCCTTGCCTTTCAGAACCTTCATTGCCTCCCCCATCACCCGGCCGAAATCGGCGGGTCCCACAGGTTTCACGCGCAGGAGCACGGCAGCCACTTCCTTCCGCACTTCCTCCTCCCCCATTTCCGGAGGCAGATATATGGCAATGAACTTCAGTTCCGACTCTTCCTTCGCAGCCAGGTCGGCCCGGTTACCTTTTGTGTAAAGATCAATTGCTTCTTTCCTCTTGCGAACCTCACGCTTCAAAACCTCCAGAACGTCATCATCGGTTAATTCAACACTCTTCCCCGTCTTGCTCCGCTTTTCTATCTCCAAATTGTGAAGTGCGGAAAGTATTAACCGGAGGGTACCGGTTTTGAGCTCGTCGTTCGCTTTGAGCGCCTCAACAAGATCTTTATTTAGGGTGTCCTTGAGCATCAAATCCTTTTCAGGCGGCCATGCTTTTTTTGGCGCCGCCTTTCCTCGGATTGTTTCACCCGGTAGATGGCGGAAAGACGCCTTTTGTTGCGGTTCACGTTCCGGTCGTGAAAGCGCCGTTTCTTTGATTCTTTGAGAATACCACTGTGCTTCACCTTCTTCGAAAATCTGAAAAGGAAAGCATTCAAGGTTTCCCCCTCTTTTCTCCTTACTTCAACTGGCATAAGTCAATATTTTATCCTTTATTACTCATTTGTCCAATCCTGATTCCGGCATCGCGGCTACCCCTCCCTTTTCCGAGTTCCCGCGCCAGCCGCCCAGAAGATGGAGATGAAGATGATCAATGATTTGCCCTCCGCCGCGGCCGACGTTAAAAACAAGCTTGTAACCATTGAGTCCGGCTTCCTCCGCAAGCGATTTTGCGGTAAAAACGAGTTTTGATACCACTTCGGCATGACTATTTTCCAGATGACCGACTGACTGGATATGCTCTTTGGGAACTACGAGGATATGAACCGGCGCCGCAGGTTTTATGTCTTTGAAGGCGACGATCTTATCGTCCTCATGAAGAAATTCGGCGGGTATCTCCTTTCCAACTATCTTGCAGAAAACACAATCAGTCATGACTATTTTTTAACCTCTTTTTTACCTCTTCTACAAGCTTGTCCAAAACCACCGTTTCTTGAACACCCGTCTTCATATCCCGGATTATCGCCGAACCTTCGAAAACCTCGCGCTGGCCCAAGATGACGGCCAGTTTCGCCTTGTACTTGTCAGCAGATTTCAACTGCACCCGAAGTGACTTTTTGCCGAGCGACTCCAACGTCTGGATGCCCGAGAAACGCAGTTGGTTTATATATTTCACGCTCGCCTTCTTCGCCTCATCGCCCACACCGATGAAGAACGTCTTTGGCTTTGGACGCACTGGCAAGACGTAACCTTCGGTTGCCTTCATCGCCTCGATGAGCCTTTCCAAACCTATCCCAACACCAACACCCGAAATGGGCCGGGCACCCAGAAGCTCGGCCAGATAGTCATAGCGCCCACCGCCGGCAACGGATACAGATGGGAGCGAGGGTGAAAACACTTCGAAGACGGTCCGGTTGTAATAATCGAGACCTCTGGCAAGATATGGATCAGGCTCGTAGGCGATATTGTTATCCTCGATGAGCTCAAGGACGGAACGGAAGTGGGTATTGCAAGCCGAACAAAGGTAGTCAAGTATGATCGGCGCCTCTTTCTTCAATTCTACGCACTCCGGTTCCTTGCAATCTAGAAGACGGAAGATATTGTTCTCGTATCGCCGCTCGCAATCCTTACAAAGTTTGTTCTTCTTGTGGCGGTAGTAATCCTTGAGCTTATTGCGATAATTGGGCCGGCAGACTCGGCAGCCGATGGTATTAATCTTTAGAACGGGTTCTTTAAGACGGAGTCCATTTAGAAAAGCAAGTGTGACGAGGATAATCTGGGCGTCGTAGACCGCGTCACCGTCGCCTAATATCTCGAACCCCCACTGATGGTGCTCGCGGGAGCGGCCGTGCTGAGGCCTTTCGTATCTGAACATCGGGCCCACGTAGAAAACTTTGAGCGGAGTAGAAAAGTAACCGAGATGGTTCTCGAGATAACTTCGCATCACGGGCGAGGTCCCTTCGGGACGCAGCGCCACCCGCTCGCCGCCCCTAGTCTTGAAAACGTACATTTCCTTCTCGACGATGTCAGTCATCTCCCCCACTCCACGCTCGAAAAGGGCTGCTTCTTCGAGTATCGGCGTCTCGATGTGGTAGAAATCATGGAGCTCGCTTATCTCCCAACCCACGTCGTAAACCGCCTTCCACCAGTTGTGGTCCTTGGGCAGGATGTCAGACATTCCTTTTACCGACTGAAAAATTTGAACCTTATTCCTTGTTTTTCTCGGCAATTTTGCCTTTTCTGAAAGCATGTCTTTTAAATTTTCAATTTCTAATTTTCAATTTTCAAACAATAATTGAGTAACTGATTCATTGAAAATTCATTGGAAATTGATAATTGAAAATTGATAATTTTCAGTACTCTGGGGCGCTGAATGCCATCACTTTGTTCACCGGCCAGAGCCGCAGTCGGGCGAGACCAATAATGTCGCCTTCAGAGAGCGAACCCCATCGCCTGGAATCAAAACTGAAATTGCGGTTGTCGCCCATCACAAAATACTGGCCCGGACCGAGAGTAACATCTGTCTTCTCCCGTGTATCCATCTTCAGTACGTAGGGTTCGTTCAAGATCATCTCCTCGCCGTCCTTGTATATCTCCACCTTGCCTTCATTTATGACCACTCGTTCGCCGGGGAGACCTATGATGCGTTTGATGTAATAGACCCGACGGTCGCCGGGGTAGCGGAAAACGACAACCTCGCCGCGCTCGGGTTCGCGGAAACGATAGGCCAGTTCGTCGACAAGGAGATAGTCGCCGTTCTCGAAATTTGGTTCCATACTGCTTCCGGAAACAAGGAATGGTTGGGCAATGAAGTAGCGGACTAGGAAAACGAGCACGATCGCCACCGTCACGCTCTCTATGAACTCGAAAAGTGACCAAAAGAACTTGCGCATGTTAGACAAATTTTACAATTTTCAATTTACAATTTCCAATGAATTTTCAATGAATCAGTTACTCAATTATTGTTTGAAAATTGAAAATTAGAAATTGAAAATTTATGTTAATATTAGGTAATATGCAAGAGAAATTCAACCCCAAAGAAATAGAGCTAGTGATAGGTCTCGGTAACCCAGGTGAGGAATACGAGAACACATATCACAATGTGGGATGCTTGTTCGTTGATTATATCACCGAAAATTTACCCAAAACGGCGAACTACAAATTTATAAAAAGTAGTGTCTTTATGAATGAGTCAGGTAAATTTGTGAAAAAAGAAGTTGACTCCTTTTTAAAATTTACGGAGTTAATATATCGAAGGGGTAAAATCCTTATTGTTCACGACGACTCGGACCTGGTATTGGGTCAATATAAGCTCTCGTTCGGCAGCGGCTCGGCCGGGCACAAAGGCGTTGAGTCGGTGATAAACGCGCTCGGGACGAAGGATTTCTGGCGCCTGCGCATCGGCATCCGCGACGCGAAACCACGCGAAACTTTGCGCAAAACCACGCGAAAAAAAGCTGGAGAGTTTGTTCTCCAAAAAATATCTTCCGCAAACAAAAAAATTTTAGAAAAGGTTTTTGAAGAAGTTTCGCGCCGTTTAGCCGCTTAATTCTCGTCTTTTTCTCTTTATTGCTGAACTTGAAAACTGACGTTGAAACTCACGGTATTGTCGGTAAGAGTGCTGATGGCCGCAAGCGGCAGATTGACATCGGAAAAACCTTCCTCTTCTGTGAGGATGTTTTTGAACTTAATGACGGCGGAAGTCGAAGGCGCCCGGCCGGAGAGCGTTACATTCTTGCCGACCCCGACGGAAAGGCCATCTATGGATACTGACACACCATCGGCAAGTTTCTTTATACCGGAGAGAAGGACATACCAATCTCGTGTGGCGCCTTTCGCTTTGGCCACACCCTGGACCAAGTAATTGAACTCTTCGACGCTTGCCGTAAGAGCGGTCAACTCCTGTTGGGAAACATTCGCCCGAAATGAGGTAAGGCGGCTGGATAGCGTGTTCGCCTGCCGAGTGAGGAAAGCGGCAGCGCCCATGAAAACCACAAGCATCACTGCGGCGACACCGATCATAATATTCCGCCACAGGAGCACGAAGTTGAGGAGTTGTTCCTTATGCAGTTCCTCCGCCAGGTTCTCGCCGCTCAAGTTGATACTCCGGTCCTCGTTCGTCCAATCCCGGCCTCGCAAAGCCGAGCCCAAAGTGGCGTACCACGAGGGGGAAAGTGTGTAGTTCTTGATGGCAAGCGGATATACTTTAATACCGAAAGCGGCCTGGATTAGTTCACTCACCTGATTTTCAAACCCGGGAGCGACAAGAAAAGCCTGAGCAGGATTTTCCTTGAAACGGCTCAGAGAAAAATCCACAACGCGCCGCACCTCCTCGGTTATTGCCTTTTCGAAAGCAGCACGAGTTATCTCGCGGGCTTCGCCCTGGATAGAACGCCAAGAGCGGAAATATTCGAAATAGAGCGAGCCGCCGCGCAGGATGGAAAGTTCAATACCGTCGCTCGAGATCTGAAGCATAAGAAACGGCGCCGCCGGGAGTGAAAGCGTGGCCTTCACCAATCTTGCAAGAGCAAGAGCAGGAAACTCAAAAATGAAGCCGTCGAAGCCGGCAGCTGAAAGAAGCTCACGGTAGATCAAGGCGTCCGAGCGCATGGCAAAAGACCCAAGAAGGTCGTAACGATCCTCGGTCTCTCCAACTATCTCGTAGCTCATCACTGACTTTGAGGCATCTATCGGCGAGATAATTTGGAGGTTCAGGCGAGCGGCTTCGTCGAGCTTCTCTTCGTCTATCTTAGGAACGCTGAAACTCTGCGTGTAGATTAGGGACGGCGGGAGCGAGGCGACGACCTTGATACGACCGCCGGGCCTCGCGTCCGGGATCATCTTCCTCAAGGCCGCAAGCGCGGTGATAAACATATCCCTATTTTCCACCTTACCTTCGCGGATAACGCCGGGCGTAAGGCGCAGAGAGAAATTAGCAACTCTGCCGTCCTCCATTATCGCATACTGAAGCTGGGAATCGGTTATCTGGAGCGCACCGATTTTCGGTCTGGAGCTTAACTTTTCCAAGAATTTTTTAAAATTATTCATTTGTTGTTTGAAAATTGAAAATTATTAACTGACGGGGGTGTCTACCAGCGACTGGAGTTGGATATAACCGGATTTCTGGTTCACGACTAATGTCGCCGTGAGCTTACGCTGGCGGCTCGAAGCCGTCGCGGTGGAAGTGATAGTGTAGATATAAACGCCGAGCGCGCTGTCGACGGTCCGCGAAACGACAACAGAAGCCGTGTCGCTCCCAACCGTGAGATTATAATTTTGCTGCGTTGCGGCGAAATCTTTATTGCGAGCGATCTTTATCATCGCGTCGCGGATGCCCGACTGGGCGGTGGTCATAGCCCTCAAGTTCAGCCGCTCCCCCAACCCCGACGTACTCAAAAAGTACGTGATGAAGGAACCGGCAATGGTTATCTCAATGATGATGCCACTAACCAGAAGTATGAACGGCAAAGCTATTTGAGCTTGCTTTTCCCGCATTTCTTTAATAATAACAAAAAACCCGCCACCGAGGCGGGTTTTTTCGATCTACTGGGATTGCTGCTCCGGAGCGGGTTGTTGAACTTGCTGCTGCGGTGCCTGCGTTGGCAGAAGCTCGGGGTTATTCTTTATAATCCGCGCAAGCTGGCCCTGCGGGTCGAGCTTAGTCATCCAAACGACTTCCGCGCGGTTAAGTTTTAACCAGTCCTGCGGACCCCAAAAAACGTTCTTGAAGCGTTGGATGCTGATGGGGTTTTCCTGGTTTGCCGTGTTCACCTGAAGGTTGTACACGTGCTTCAGGCCGAATGAAGGGAACCACATCATCTCCCCGAAATAGAGATCACCGGTCCGCATAAAAACGGCGTAATAAGACTTTTCCTTCAAAACCGTCTGCCATAGGACGATGGCCGCAAGCGCAAGAACAAGGACCACAACGACCACTAAAAGAACTTTATTGGTTTTGCTCATTGTAATGAAAATTGTAAATTGAAAATTAAAAATTGTCTAAAGCGCCTGTGGATAACGAAAAATGAGTAATGGAGCGGATAATTTGACTTTTCGGATATTTTAGTGTATAATGAAAGAAGTAAAATCGGGAATCGCCCGATTGTCCGCAATTCTGCGGATTGACAACCGAATAAACCAATCGCACGGAGGTGCGCGATGAAACGCTTTACGCTTCTGCTTGCGCTCGCCGTCGTTGCACTCTCGTGCAAAGATGGCACCGGTCCGGTAGAGAACGTCAAACCATCGTTCTCTATCACCGTGAGCGCCGAGAGGGCGCTGGTCCAACTCACGGCCAACCGGCCGGCCGAGTGGCAGCTGTGCTACGGTGTGCTTGCTTGCACGGACACGCTGCCGGCGCCCGGTAACTGGTTCGGACCTGCGAGGGGCTACAGCCCGATCTTGAACAACCTCAATCCCCGCACGAATTACGTCTGCGTAGCAAGCGCCCGCGACGCGGGAGTTGTTGTCCGGATCGGCTGCGATTTCGAAACGAAGGAGGTTTCCCTCACGATTTGGCCCGAGACCGTAACGGTGGATATCGCGAGTTCGTTCCGCTTCACGGCGAGATTCAACGAACCAATCGCCAATCAGGCGGTTGAGTGGCGGACGACCGTGGGCGCAATCGATTCGACGGGTTGGTTCACCAGCTCTCCTTCCTCTCCCGGCAACGGGACGGTCACGGGCTGCAGCAGGGCCTATCCCACGATCTGCGACACGTCTGCCGTCACGATCGCGCGGTTTGACCTCATCCTTTTCTGGCGGATGGAGGAAACACCAAGCATCCGCTGTGATCAGATGAGATGCCAAGAAATTTACGCAATTCTCTCCGACGGCAGCGGCGTAAGGCGAGTAACAACCACTACCTGGTTCCAGGATCTTGAACCGGTTTGGTTCCCGGGCGGCCGGCGGTTTGCTTTTGTCCGCTCAAGAGCAGGCACCACCCAAACCGTTTGCCTGGCAAACGCAGATGGTTCGGGGCTTAAGTGCCTCGACCTGCCCGGCGTTAATATGTCTTATCAGGCCGTCTCGCCGGACGGGCAGTGGATCGTCTTCCAGTACCGCGACGAACTGCCGGATTTCACGGTCATCGAAGGAGGTATCGCTATCGCCGACACGAACGGCGCGAACATGCGCAGAATTATCCGGGTTGAACAGGGCACAGGAACGATCGGTTGTTTTCCTCATAATCCGAATTGGTCCCCGGACGGGCAGTGGATCGCTTTTGCAGACTGCAACGGCCAGATCTGGCGGATGAGCCCGGACGGCGGCAACCTCGTCCAACTGACCCGGAACGATTTGCGGAACGCGAGCCCGGTTTGGTCGCCCGACGGCCGGCGCATCGCTTTTGTGGCAACACCCTCCCCGGGCGTCATTGCGGCGCAAATCTACGTGATGAACGCCGACGGTTCAAACGCGGTTCGCGTCACAAACGATCCGATCGGCGCGATTGACCCCACCTGGTCGCCCGACGGCCGGCGCATCGCCTACGGCGGCGGCTGCTGTTGGCCCGAGACGATGGATATCTTCGTCATAAACGCCGACGGCAGCGGCGAACCGGTGAACATCACCAATTCGAGAACGGCCGAACGATTTCCGGCATGGCGGCCGTAAACCTTGAGCCAAAGGCCCCCGACTCAAAACATCGAGTCCGGGGGTCTTTATTTCTCTAAAAATCGGAAAGAAGAAACCATCTTGTCAATATAAAGCCTTGTTGCCGCCAACTCTTCCAAAGTCTCGCCGCCCGAATAAGCGCTCGTGTAAAAATGGAACATCCGACCGTCTTTTATAAAATCGTAATCGCGGGCGAGAATAGCGGGTATTTCCGGCACC
>DATLZO010000025.1:0-24960 GCA_035573955.1 Minisyncoccota bacterium | reverse complement strand
GGGCATTATCTCAGGGACCGGGTTTGCCATCGCAAAGACGACCGGATACGCAGTCATCGTCCGCACATGCTCGGGTTTGAGAATACCGGATTGGGAGACACCAACGACAGCATCCCGCCCAAGGACGGCTTCCCCAACCCCACCATCGATTCCCGATTTATTAGTCATTCTTGCGAGTTCCCGCTTATAGGGTTCGAGTTTCTTTCTCCCGGGCCCTAGGATCCCTCGGCTATCCACAACGACAATGTCGCGGACACCATAGTGCAAAAGGAGCTTCGTTATCGCTGTGCCCGCGGCGCCGGCACCCAACACCGCTATCTTCGCCTTTTTCAGATTCTTACGAACTGCCTTAAAAGCGTTCACGAGCCCCGCGAGAACTACAATTGCCGTCCCGTGCTGGTCGTCGTGCATCACGGGAATATCGAGTGATTCTTTGAGTCTTGACTCAATCTCGAAACAGCGCGGCGCCGAAATGTCTTCGAGATTCACACCACCGAAAACTGGTGCTATTGCCTCAATCGTCCGCACAATCTCGTCAGAATCCTGGGTATCGAGAACTATCGGAAAGGCATCGATGCCGGCGAATTCTTTGAATATCATCGTCTTTCCCTCCATTACCGGGATTGCCCCTTCGGGTCCCAGGTTACCCAAACCTAGAACCGCCGAACCGTCCGAGACAATAGCCACTGAGTTGCCTTTCATCGTAAATTTCCGAACTTCTCCCTTGTGGCGGGCAAGATAGGACGAAACTGCCCCGACGCCCGGCGTGTAATATGCGCTCAAATCGGCGAAGGATCTGATTTTGACCTTAGAGGAGACCACTATCTTCCCACGAAGCTTGCGGTGAACTTTCAGTGATTTTTCGCCGATCTTCATTTTTGTTCCTTAGTTTCAAGGTTCAAACAAACAGAATTGATGCAGTAGCGCTTGCCTCCCCGATCCTTCGGCCCGTCGTCGAAGACGTGTCCCAAATGGGCCCCGCATTTCTTGCATAAAACCTCTGTCCGTTGCATACCTAAACTTTTGTCTTCTTTGAGATCAATGCTTTCCAAATTGGCCGGTTCGGTGAAGCTCGGCCAGCCGGTACCGGAATCGAACTTTGCATTAGAAGAAAAAAGTCCCGCGCCGCAGACAGCACACTTGTATATACCCTCCGTCTTTTCGTCCACATACTTCCCGGTGAAAGGGGGTTCCGTCATTTTTTCGAAAGCCACGCGGCGGAGTTCTTCAGATAATTCTTTCGGATCCATGGTATTAATTATAAGTGAAACGGCCCCGCAAAGACTGCAGGGCCGGTTGCTCGGCCGCTCATTGGAAGGGCGACCACTACTTCGTGAGAACAGCGATGATGGCGCCGAGAGCGATGATGGCGGCCACGATCCAGAACGAAGAAAGTTTCCTTTCTTCTTGGGGAAAACCCCTAAACTTCCGAGTCGGGCGCAATGAAGGTTCGCCGCCCGCTGATTCTCGCTGCATATCTGCCTCCTTTTTGGGTTGTTAGCGCTGGTAGTTACCGATTACAAATTACTACTCTGCGAAGATATTTTCAAGGTTTAAAAACAGAAAAGCCTCTCCTTCAAAAGAGGCTTTTCACAACAACCCTTCCGTTTCCCACAGCCCCTCACAGGCAAGGGACACGTTTTTTATTTCAGGTTGTGTCCTTGGATTATAACACAACCGCTGTTACGGCAAATCCACAAGTTAGTTACAGTTCCAGGTCACCGCAGGCGACATACATGCCTGGTTCGGCAGTCGACTTATGGACATTTATGGCAAGCGGCTCTTCTGCTTTGAGATCGGATAAAGACATACCTTCGAACAGCGTCTCTGAAACCCCGTTCACCGGGAACTTGAGCGCGTATTTCACACCCCCTATTTCGGCGCAGTTTCCTGAATGGATGTGCGCCGGCTGATTGATCCCTGTAGGAGCGCCTGTGAGATTCAGAGAAATTTTCAAATTCCCCCCAACTTCGGTGAGAGTTGCGGTTCCCGATTCTCCGGAATTGTTCTGCGATTTGAGCTCCACATTTTCTCTTTCCTTTGAACGGTTCTCGGAAACAATGTTACCGTCGACGTCCTCATCCAAATCTTCATCCATATCATCACCGAGTTCGTCAATCTCGTCCTCAAGTTCCTTGGCTTCCTCTATCTGTTTTTTAACACTATCAAGCGCCCGCTCAATGCCATACTTCGCAACTTCCGGAACCTTCTCGAAATTGCGTTCCAAAACTTCGAGGTGTTTCGAGGAAACTTCCTTCAAATCGTCGACAAATTCTCCAACATCTTTCTTCTTTTCCTTCAATTCTTCGATCTTGTCGAGCGCCCGGCTAAGCTGCTTATTGTATTTCTCGAGCGTCCGTTCGGCGATTTCAGTCTTGCCTTTTTCGATCATACGCTCGTATTCGGCGAGTCGTATCTCCGAAAGATGGAGATATTGCCTGGCTTTGTTTTCCGCGCCAAATTTGAAGAAAGTCTGGATCTGTTCTTTCCAAACCTTTAGGAAATAAAAGGGTGAATCAGGGGTAAGTCCAGGGTCAGTCGAGGTCGCGATGGAGGTCTGGCCAAAACCATAGGCCGGCGCGAATACGATCGCTACGGCAAAAACGGTTATAAGTGCTTTTTTCATGTTTTTCAAAGTATTTGTTGCGGCAGTCGACCTTCTGCTTGAAATAATTCTACCATAAAGCAAAGAGGCAACCTTGATGCTTTGGCTGCCTCTTTTTGCTTTTGTTACTCCTCTTCAGGTCTCTACGAGCTCCACCGCGCTCCTACTCCTGCAGGAGCGGACGATCGTGAAAGCGGCATCAGTAGCGTCGATCTCGACATCCCAGAAGTTGCAACTCACGTTGCCCTTCACACCGGGAATACGGAACCCCTCAAAACGGATTAGCGGGGCAACTGGCGTGCCGTTCCCTCGCTTGAAACGGTGCCGCACCCGGATCGGGGCCGCCATGCTGTCGAGCTTTACGAAAGCTCGCTTGCCGAACTTCTCGATCGTCACTCCCCGGAGATCCGCCCTCACAAGAGCGCCGAGAGTAACGGGGCCGCCGATGGCGCTCTGAAGCTGGTACTGAAAAATCCTGGCCTGGTCTGGAGTAACCTCAAGACACATAGCTACCTCCTTCGGATAGATAGCGGTGAGAAAGAATGGAGGGGCTGAGAACGAATTGTAATCCTGCAGGGCAATTAGTCAATGAGGCCTGTGAACAAAAGGCCCGCTCCGACTTGTGTTTCGGAGCGGGGCCATTTTGTTACGACACCAATCGATTCGCTACATTCCCATGCCGCCGCCCATCCCGCTTTTCATGCATTGCTTGCAATCCCTGCTGTGCGTGAAGATAAGGTAGAGCGCCGATAGACCGACCAGGATGTACACGACCATCGCGATCGTATCACCCAAATAGGCAACAACGTTCCAACCGAAGGCGGTCAAAAGCCAGTTCAAACCCCCGATAACGAGAAGAATGAAAGCTACTTTGTGCAAAGTTTTCATTTGCGTTTATTGACCGAAAACCGACCTTTGCGTCTCTTTTAATTATAGCAAAGCCCCGCCGAATCTCCGTTTCAGCGGGGCATTTGAGCGTTGCTCTTCCTTCAGTTACAAATACAAAACCTCTTCATCTTTCCGGACCGACCGCCCTTCTTCGCGGAAGGACGGGATAAGAATGGCCGCGGCGGCACCAACAACAAGGCCAACGCCGAAACCGATGACGGTGATCGCAACCGGCACCAAATCCTTGCCATTGCCGTTTCCTTTTCCGACACTTTCGTCGGCGGCAGGCACGTCAGGTTGTATCGCTGGGCCCAAGAGACACGCTCCTTTCCGCTTGTCGTTTTTGGAACTACCGCTAGGTTCTGAAGTGAACTAATAACTCTCCAAGGAATGGGTTGTCAAGCATAATTTTCCACAACAATCTTTTCTATTCGTACCTTAATGCTTCTATGGGGTCCTTCCGGCTTGCCTCACGTGCCGGATAGATGCCGAAGACAAAACCAATGAAAGCGGAAACGGCAAGTCCCAGGAACACCGCCGGTATGGAAAAAAACGATTCCCAACTGGAGAGAATAAATCGCTGCAGGACAATTGAAGCGGTGAACGAGAGCGCGAAACCGAGTACAATGCCTATCACACCGCCCGTGCCGGTCAATATCACCGCCTCAAAGAGGAATTGCCGAAGGATGTCCTTGTTGGTCGCCCCCAACGCTTTCCTCAAACCAATCTCCCGAGTCCGTTCTGTCACGGAGACAAGCATGATATTCATGATGCCGACACCACCGACAAGAAGAGATATTGCCGCCATTGCCGTTAAAAAAGCGGTAAGAGCGGTGGTGATCTTCGAAACCGTTTCAATAGCGTCCGCTTGGGTTTCCACGAAGAAATCGTCCTTTTCCGGATCGGTGATGTTGTGAGAGTTACGTAGCGTCGTTTTGATGTTTTCCACAGTGTTCGGCACGTTCTCTTCGCTATCGGCCTCTACCACCAGACGGTGGAAGTACTTGATGCCAAAAATATACTGCTGGGCCGTGGTGTAAGGCATGATAACCGCTTGGTCGAAGTTAAAGAATGAAAATTGACCGGTTTTTGGTAAAATACCGATGACTTGGAGGTTGCGACCCTTGATTCTTATCCGTTTCCCAAGCGCCTCCTCGGATTCACCGAAAAGTTCTTCTCTCGCGTCTTCGCCAATTATCACAACATCGGCATAGCCTCTCACCTCCTCCTCGGTGAAAACCCTACCTACCTTCGGATAGACGTCATAAATCTCGGTGAAAAGACCGGTCACGCCAAAAACGTTAGGCCGGTATGTTTCGCCCCCATAGGCAGCGGACTCGCTACCAAAGACAACGGGCATCAACCTCGAAAGGTGCGGCACGTTGGATTTGTTGAAAAGTGCATTCACATCTTTTTGCTTCAGTGAATCGGCAAAGGTAGAAATAATATCCGACGGTCCTTTGGGATGACGCCCGGGGGCAATAACAATGGTCTTGGCGCCGAACGATTGAAGTTGGCCAAGAATTAATCTTTCAGCGCCGGCGCCCAACGACATTACCATGATGATGGCGGTGATACCGATCACTATCCCCAGTATCGTAAGAAAAGAGCGCGACTTGTGGGTCTGCAAACCCTGAACCGATGTTTTGAAAGTGTCTCCTATCGTCATTTTTTGAAGCTAAAACCCGTTGTTCTTTGGGCGACCTTTTCGTCGCTTACGATTTTGCCGTCCAAAAGCTTTATCACCCGCTCGGCATAATTAGCGGTATAAGTCTCGTGAGTGATGAGAATAACAGTGTGACCGTGAGTCTCGTTGAGGTTACGGATTATTTCCATAATTTGCCGGCCAGACTCCGAATCGAGATTGCCGGTTGGTTCGTCGGCGAAGATGACGGTTGGGCGATTAACAAGGGCGCGGGCAATCGCCACCCGGCCTTTCTCGCCACCCGAGAGTTTGGACGACTCGTGGCGAATGCGGTGGGCGAGACCGACACTTTTCAGCGCCTCTTCTGCCATTTCCCTTCTCGCTTTTTCCGGAATACCGGCGTAGATAAGGGGCAATTCGACGTTCTCCAAAGCAGTCATCCGCGGAAGAAGATTGAAAGTCTGGAAAATAAAACCCATTTTGTTGTTGCGAACGAAAGCGAGTTCCTCGTCGGAATGATCGCTCATGGACCGGCCGGCGAAGAAATATTCGCCGGAGGTCTGTCGGTCAAGGAAACCAAGAATATGAAGGAGTGTTGATTTACCGCTACCGGAGGGACCCACCACTGCCACAAATTCCCCCGGTTTAACGCTGAAATTAATTCCTCGGAGCGCGAGCGTCCCTCCCCCGTCGGAATCGTAGGATTTCTTGAGGTTTTTGACCTCGATCAGAGACATTATTTTTCGAAAACAATGACTTTGTCTCCCTCCTTGAGACCGGAGATAATTTCCATGTTGCCGTCCGAGCCGCGGAGACCGATCTGGACATCCATTTCCCGCGGCGTCTTGCCATCGAGATCGAGGATGCGTACATAATTTCTCCCGCCCTCCGTTCTCACCGCCCGTGCCGGGATATGAATCACATCCATTTTCTCCGCCACTAGAATATCTATATTAGCAGTCATCCCCGATTTTATCCTCTCATCCTGCTCCTTGAACTGAAGTTTAGTGCGGTAGGTCGGCACACCCTCGATGAACCTCTCGGCCGGGTCAATTTTTGAGACTATCGCTCCGAAAATGATTTCGTTGCCATAGGCGTCGAGTGTCACCTTCGCTTCGTCGCCTATCTTTATCTTCGCCACGTCCGCTTCCGGAACATCGGCCTCCATCTCGAATCGCGAAGCGGAGATAACGGAAGCCACGATCTCGCCGGCTGATGCAAATTCTCCCGTCTTTGCTTCCATTGCCGTCACCACGCCCCTTATCGGCGAGTAGAGGCGTGTCTTTGCAATGTCCGCCTTGATGTTTTCCACCGCTGCGGCATAGCTTTTCTCAAAGGCCTCGGTTGAGGAAATAACCGCCCGCTCGAGAGCGATCGCCTGCTCTTTGTCGCTTATTGCCGTGAGCGCCGTTTGAACGTTTGTCCTCGCCGTATTCAGGTTGGTTCGGTAGGCGTCGAGAGATGATTGGTTCAAGAGACAATCGACATTCAAGGCCTTACTCAAATTCTCCAGGAAAGCCGTGATAACCAAAAGGTGGCTCCGCCCGGCGACAAGAGCTCTGTCACGTTCAGGCATGGAAAAAGATTCAGAGAGTAAGTTAAGCTCTGATTTCCACTTATCAAGTTCTATCTCTGCAGAAAGTTTCCCGGAAATCGAGTTCACCCTCGCCGTCTCGTCACAAGTCGAGAAAGTAAGCGAGTATGACGAAGTCTTCGAGCCGCTGAACATTCCGGTTACCTTCGCACGAACCGCGTCGTCGGCCTTCAGGTAAGCATCGTTTAAAACGTTCAATGACCCAGAGTAGAGGTTTTGAAGAGTTATTTTTTCCTCTGTGAGCTTAGCTGTCTGCGCCATGAGATCGGATTCGGCTTTAGCGAGTTCTGCTGCAAGCCCCGTGCTGTCCAAGGAAACTAGGAGCGAACCTGCACCAACCGCGTCACCGACCTCAAAGTTCACTCGCGCCACCCTGCCACTGATTTCAAAAGCGAGGTTGACTTCCTCAGCCGGTTTCACCCGGCCAGTCACAGAAACCTCCTGCATTATCGCGCCCCGTTTCGCTTCGGCGATCTCGTATTTCGATCCGTGGTCCCGGTTCGCAATAATAGCAAAAACTATCAAGGCGATGACAACGAGACTGATAATAAACCTTTTGTCTTTAAGGATTTTCAAGATTCTTCTACAATATCACTTTTTTCACTTTTTCCGAATTCCATTAAAATTTTCCCTAACGTGCTCCCCACTAGGATTTGAACTTAAACCATCTCCCTACGGTTGGCAACGAGGCGGAAATGGATACCCCGCTTTCCATGTCCCCCGGCTAGGAATCGAACCTAGAACCTTCTCCTTAAAAGGGAGCTGCTCTGCCAATTGAGCTACCGGGGGTATTAATTTTCGTCAAGTGAACCAAACGAACACTTTATTTTTAAAGGGAGTTGCTCTACCGGGTTGAATTGGGAATGGTTCGTCTAGTAATTTATACCACAACAGTGAGGTGTGCGGCAAATATATTGAAAAATTCGGAAATGTGATACGATGAATATTATTCCCCGGTAGCACAGCGGTAGTGCGGCGCTCTGTTAAAGCGATGGTCGCAGGTTCGAATCCTGCCCGGGGAGCCAGATAGGATGAACATCAGCGAAAGCTGGTGTTTTTCCTTTTACAGTGCGGTTTTTTGCGAGTTCGAAAGTGTAATTTGTGGTCATCGAGACGGCAACCTGCTCGGAAACGCCGGCAATCAGCGAAAACGGCAGGTGATACTGCGCCACGATCTGTTTGCCGTCGATTTTGAGGCTCTCAAAGAGGAACGAGATGAGCCGGCGCTTTTGTTCCGATGTTCGGCGCGGACTGCGATAGATGTCGTAAGCGCGTTTGGCCACTTCGAGGATGATCACGCCGACCTCATAATACTTGAGGCTCGCGTCTTTCTGCTTATTTAGGTGGTCGAGTAAATCCTCCTGCTCTTTTTTATACTGCACAAATTTCTTTTCGTAGAAGTCATTGCTGATTTTACTGTCGATCTTATCGTCGTAGAGCCGGTCGAGCCGCTGGCTGGCCATCGCGTACTGGCGTTCCAGCTCACGAACGGCATTCTCGCGGAGCGTGATTTCCTCGCTGTGATCTTCTTTGAGCGCGTCCTGCACCCATTCGATGAGCCGTTGCATCCGGTCGCTTCGGCCGGATACAGCCACAATTCTCTCGACCAGCAGTTTCTCGATGTAATCCTGCCGGTACCATTCTGTTTGCGTGCAGTTCTTGAAGTGATTGCAGTGTCCGTACCAGTAGCCTTTATGCGTCTCCCATGAGATTGTTCCGCCGCATTCGTTACAGCGGAAAACGCCTTTGAACAGCACATCGTGTTTGGCATAGCGCGGTGCGTACCGGCCATCGAGAATATCCTGCACACGCTGGAAGAGTTCTTTGGGAATGATCGGCTCATGCTCACCTTTGGTAACTTTGCCCTTCCAGCGGTTCATCCCGCAAAAGAACGGATTGCGCATGTACAGGTGCATGAGCGCGGTGCTGATTTTGTATCCGCCGCGCGAGCGCATGCCCATCGCGTACATTTCATCGGCAAGCTTTTTGACCGAGTACGTGCCGGTGGCGTAAAGCTCGAACATCTTGCGCACGAACGGCGCGCGCTCCTCGTCTATCACGTGGATTTTATGCCCTTTCTCGCCCATGGATTTGTAGCCGATCGGCGATTGTGATGGAAGCCAGCCCTGCGCCAGCTTTTCCTTTTGGCCCTTTCTGACTTCTTCGGAGAGGTTGTTGGTGTAAAATCGGGCGATTGCCACTTTCATGTCCCATACCAAGTTTTCGTGAGCCTTTGTTTCTTTGTTGAGCACAAATCCTTCTTTGACGAAATGCACGGCTCGATCCGGATGCTCTTTGACCCAGTCATCGATCGTGGCCGCGTCTTTGAGGTTGCGAGTGAGCCGGTCGATCTTTTCGCACAAGACCACCGGCACTTTGTGCTTTGTGGCAAAAGCCACCATTTCGTTGAAAGTGATGCGGATTTGCTTGCCGCTTGCCGACTCGGAGACGCGATAGGTTTTAACGATGGCGAATTCCTTCCGCGCCGCGTACTCGGCAACCAGTTTTTCTTGAGAGTCGAGCGAGTAGCCAGTTTCTTCTTGTTCTTTGGAAGAAACCCGCACGTATGCTACCGCCTTTGGTTTTTCGTTTGTTGCCATATTGGTTTATTGGTTAATTTAAGAGACCTTTGTTCAACACAACACAATACCGGAATACTTTCGACAAGCTAAGCTCCAGATGCCCACAATGCGTTTTTTCCGTAAAAACTCACTAGAACTCATCAGAACTCATTTGCTTATTTTTCCGAAAAAGTCCCTAGATGTCCTTAGAAGTCCTTTGCGTTTTTGCTATAAACTCACTAAATCTCACGATAAAATTGGGACATATTGGGACTTTTCGGATTTTCGGCTTAGAGGGTACCGCTCGTGAGAGGTACCCGTAGCGCTCCTGATGGGTATCCCCCTGATCGGAATTTCCTTTATTTGCTTGATTTTTGAATGAGGGGGTAGGACTTTTTTGTTCAATCGCGCAAGAGTGTTTGCTCTCTGCGTGTTTTATGCTGTTTTCTCTGAAGTAATTCTCTGTATAGAGAGTGTGTCACTCACGGACATTATAGTGTGCGACTTTTAGCCATTATGGAGTACTCATTTTGAGCTTTTGATTGTCGCATTCGGACAATTGCCAACCGGCATCTAATGCAGGTTGGCGACCTGTTCGATCCATTTGTCCCAATCGCGGTTTATCGCGTCGAGGTTGATGCGGAAGAAGAGCTGACGCGGAATGCCCTGATATTTCTCATCAAGATAGCCGCGCTCGCGCAGTTGCTTGCGCGCGCTTTCCTGTTCTCTGCGGCTTAAGCCGGTTTCTTTTTGAATTTCATCCTGCGTCTTGTATATCCAGCGTTCCACTTTGTCTCGCTGTTTGCCCTCCCAGAACAGGAGCTGACAAAGAAACAGCGTCGCTTTGACCGAGCCGAGGAACGGCGCAAGACGAGGATAGTAAGCCACTGGCCGGCCGACATCTTCGAAGTAATCGGTTAGCTTCATAGGGTTGTTTGTGTCGCCGGAGCCGGTTTGGGAGCTTTATCCTCGCGGTCGTACTCAAGTAGGGCGTTGAAGTAGCCGATCAAGTTGAAGGCAATGGCATGGAGCTCTTTGTCGTTTACTTCAAGCCCGAAGTCCTCCCGAAGGATCGAGCGCAGCCGATCCAGCGTAGTTATTGTTAATTTCACAAGTCATAGGGAGACTTCCTCGTTATTTCTGGCTCGTGGCCTTCGAGCCGGTTAGATTTAGCAATTGAAAACGGGAGCCGCTTCTCGCGCTCCCATTTTGCAAAAAAGCTCCAAGCTGATCCACAAAACGAGAGCGCAATAGCGCAAAGGTTTCGGTGATCAGTCTGGAGCCTGTGGCTGGCTTGTTTTTTCTCTCAGCGGTCACTCGTCAAGAGAACCGGTCGGTGAGGGTATTCCATAAACTGAAAAACGTACCCGATATTCAATTGTTGATTTTATTATAGCAAATCACGGCCACACCAGAAAGGATGTTATACACATCAAAGTTTGTAATCACGAATATCGACGCAAGGAAATGCCGGCGTTCAGCTTTGAAAAAAGCAGAAAATGGAATTTTCAGCTGTCCTTGTAAATTCAGATTTACAAGAAAAGTAATCAGGCCAATATCATTTGCTCGACTTGCTTTTGAGCATCAGTCAAAACTTCGGCCGCTTGTGTGCGCATAGACTGCACACTTGCGTAATACGATTGCACCTCGCGAGTTATCTTTTGCTGTACCGGCATTGGCGGCAGGGGGAATTTGAACGATTTGAATTCCTCGGAATTGATATTCGGCTGGCCGGAAGGTCGTTGGATCAGGTTCTTCCACAGCCGGTAGTACTTGGTTTGCGTAAGGTAAAAAATGAAATTAGGATCGGCGTTCTCCCTGTCGATTTTGAAGCGGATCATATAGCCGGCAAAAATTGCTTTGCCGAGTTCTTTTTTGTAAATAAACGCCTTTCCGGCCGTGGCCCCGCTTCGGGCGAACAACAGGTCATCTTGTTCAAGAAGATATTTGTCCTCAATGCGCTCGGCTGTTTTCCAGTCGTCCGATTTTAGCTCTCCCTGTTCGCTGACATCCGTAATTCTAATGTAGCGAACGTCTTGCCCTGGAATTCCGTCAACAGCTCGCTCATTTGCGCCGTATTGCGGAGGTTCGGCTAAAATGTCTCCGAGAGTAACAAACGGATACTTTGATTTGAGGTTTTTGAATACCGAGTAGTCACGCAAGTAAATCGGATCAAGCCGGCCTCCGACAACCTCGTCGCTCCAAATCTCATAAACCTGTTCTGCCCCCCCCTCTGGCAGTTTTATTCCGAGCTCGCCGAGCACGAAATCGTCGATGGAAGTGAGAATTTTTTTTATTTCTTCCTCTTTTTTCCGCTTTTCGGCGTAGGCGGTTTTGATTTTCTGAACCACTTCCTTCTGAATTTTCTCCGAAGGCACCGGAATTTTTATCGATCGAATTTCATCGAGGTTTATGTTGGCTTGTACCGAAGGACGCGCGAGACGATCTGTTTGTTTTTCTCCAATCTCCGACGATAAGACAGCGGCTACATACTCGTTGTTATAACCATCCTTCAGAACAATTCTTGCAAGGGCTTGGTTGATATTTGCCTCTCCGATGCCATCTTGGACAATTGCTACTAAGCCGATAGTGCCCGCCATCGATAAAAGTATGTCGCCGGCTTTGAGTTGGGTTCGCTTAAGCATGCCGTTGTGTATCTCCGGTTTTATGTAGAGGACGTTTGCCAGATCGATTTGTCCATCCTTCAGGTCAGTGACACGGACAAACGGGATGCCGCCATCTTCTTTGGTGGTATAGGCTTCTCCGCCAGACAATGGGGTGGCACCGCTCCCAATGTACTCCGCAATTTCGCCGAGCACTTTGGTGTCTTTGCGATCAGCAAGCAGTTTTTCAAATTCAGTGAAATGTGGAAGATAAAACCGAGGATCAAGCCGATTTTTAATGGCGTCGCTCCATGTAGTAAATATCTCCGGTTTTGTAGCTGTTGGGGTCATACGTTCAAAAACTTTTTATACTCTGCCAAAATCATCGGCAGATCGTTTTTTGGATCAGTGCGACCGGTGGCGTCGTAGCCGATGTGCTCGGCAATGGCCATAAAGATTTTGTACCGGCCGAGCTTTTCTCTTTCGCCTTTCTTGCGTGCAAAAACGAGCGACGATTTCACGCCTGCTCCGAAGTGAGTAAAGGCAAATTGCGGCAAGCTCACTACCGCCAAAATCTGGCACCGCTCCATGAGGAAATCGCGGACGTATTGGAGCGAGGAATTGGTAAGAATGCCGTCCGGCAAAACGATTGCCATCTGGCCGGTTTCCGGCTTCAAGAACTCTATGCACCGCTCGATAAACAAAATCTCGGTCTTTTGGTTTTCGCGGACTTTCTTGCCGTTTTTGCCGAGCGTGTAGCCTTCAAGATACGGGTGCTCGCTACGCTTGACTGTCGCCCCAAACGGAGGATTGGTGACGATGATATCAAAGCGGTTTTTTGCAAAGCCCGGATTTTTCGCCGTCATTTTCTCCACGCTATTTAGAGCATCGTGGCCGATGACGTTGGTGTGGCCGTCGTCGTGGATAATCATGTTCATCTTAGCCACGCGGGCTATGGAGTCGTTTATTTCGATGCCGAAAAGGTTATTTTGCGCAAAGCTGTGCCAGTAGTCGCGCTCGCGTACAGGATCGTCCTCATAAAATTCTTTTGCCTGCTGGCGCATTTCATCGAGTGCGTGGAGGAGGAAACCGCCGGAGCCGCAGGCAGGATCAAGCACGAGATTGTCACGCTCAATGTTCATCATCTTTACGGCAAAACTCACAATGTTTCGGGGCGTGAAAAATTGGCCGCTCTTGCCTTTGAAAAAGTCCTCCATGAAGTGCTCAAAGGCCACGCCTTTGGTGTCGAGATCGGTTTTGTCCAGCGAGATACCCTGCAAGTGCTCAACAACCGTGTAGAGCTCTTCCGGCTCAATCTTTAAGTCCTCTTTGAACACGTCGGAGTCAATTTTCTTTGCTTCCTGATAGAGGGCGTTGATGCGCTTATACACATTTTCCGCAGTTTCGTGCGTTTTAATTTGGAAGTCGTAGGGGTCGCCGTTGCGCCGGCCCTTTTTCTCGTCGCGTATTTTGACAAAGATGATTTTGGCAAACTCATCAAAGGCCGTTGTCGGCGCACGCTTGCCGCCAGCCCAGAGGGTGTCATGGCATTTCTGGAACGTGCGCTTTAGGTCTTCTTGGTCAATCGGTTTCAAATCCCAGTTAGGATCGCCTTTCTTGTAGCGGAACTCCTCGACTTTGCCGTAGGAGATCGGGATGTCGGTGATAGTAGCTTTTTCCGGCTCTTTGTCGTTCCAGAGCGCGGTTTCCATTGCGCGGCGGGTGTTGCCGGCCACGCAGGCGGCATACGGCGCGTGAAGCACGCGAGCATTGGCAATGGCTTGTTTGGTCGCTTGCTCAAATTCAGCGTCAGAGATACCGTCTTTTTTGCACTCGACAACGATGTACGGCTTCCTTTGCGCGTCGTCCTCGTAAATGACGATGTCGGCGTAGCGTTCCGGCGTCCGATCCGGCATTTCAATTTCCAGTCCGAGACGCTCGGCTGGATAGCGGTATTTTTCGATGAGGTCATAGTAGTACTCGGCGCGGACTTTTTCCTCCGGATCGTTCAGATTTTCTTTGTGGCAGGACGGCAGATATTCAATTTTCGTGCCTCCGTTGTGCAGGCGGAAATATCCTTTTTTCTCCCCATCCTTCAGAATTTTTTCAAATGTTGATTGCATAGGTTATTTGTTCAAATCATAGCTTTGTTTTACCAACTCAAAAACAGCCTCGAGGTCGTCTGACTTTTCAAGTTTTACCTCGTAATCGCCATTGCCCCAATGCCCAATCATTTTTGGCTTGGTAAGGTCACGGGCTAAGTTTTTGGGGTCATTGAGCTTTCCACTTTTGACGTTTAAGAAAATCTTGAGGCCGTATTGCTTCACGACAATGTCAACGAAGTTCGTCGCCAGCTTATAGGCGATATACTTTGCCTTTGCCTCCTCAACAATAGCCTCGTCGAGCGCGAAGATTTTTTCGCGTAGTGATTGGAAGAGTGCGAGGGTTTCTTTACTGATACCGTCGAGATGGTCATTGACGGAATAGGCCTTTTGCAGGCGTTCGGTTTTTTCTTTTTCCTGCTTGGATTTTTTGACTATGCCGGACGTTGAAATTCTGACTTTTTGATAATTTTCCGGCTCAACGTACAGGATACTCTCGTCGTAAATCCGGTAGCGCAAAAGCTCGACGTTAATCGGCAGAATATCTGCCGTGTCGAGGTCAAATTTGTTGTAACTTTCGGCAATGCAAATCACGCGCGGAGAGTCCCAGTCGATCTCGATATCTACTTTTTTGTTTTGGCACAGCATTTCAAAATCAGCCTTGTGGTCAAGAAGCCAACGCAAATAGGAGAGGCCTTGGTTGATGACATTATCGTTTTGGTTTTTCTTGTACTCAATAATGCAAGGCGAGCCGTTCTTGTCGATGCCGAGCGTGTCAATCCGTCCGCCGAAGCTAGTTGAGTATTCGTGCGCGAGAAAAACGATGTTCAAAATTTCCTCCAGATTGACCTCAAAAATCTCCTGGAGGTTGCGCTCCAGATCAAGCTCTTTTGCGGTCAGTTTTTTGACGGCTTTGCCGTTGATTTTGAATAAGGCCATAGGTTATTTCGTTTTTGATTTCTGCATAAAGCGGTCAAATTCGGATTTGTCGATCCGGTACTCTTTGCCAATTTTATATGCCTTTAATTTGCCGGCGTTGATGTACCGGTAGATGGTCATCACGTTGAGGCCAAGCATCTCGGCAAGCTCTTTGGCGGTGTAGTATTTCTTGTCCGTCGTACCCATGCCTAAATGATACTTTACTTTTGTTAACAGCACAAGTATACTTAAGCTATACACACGCAGACCTTTTGGATAAAATTGATTTAAGGCACATGGCAAAATCTTCAACAAAACCTGACTACGCAAGCTGGCCACGGCAAAGAGTGAAAATCGCCAATCTTTTTTTGGACCCAGAAAACATCCGGCTCGGCATTGATGCCAAATCATCACAGGAGGCGATAATCAACGACCTGTTTACGAACGAAAATGCGATGCAGGTTTTGGAAAGTATCTCCGCCAACGGTCTTTTCCCCGACGAGGTACCGGTGGCCGTAAAGGAAAACAAGAAATTCACTGTTATCGAAGGTAACCGCAGGATCGCGGCTCTCAAGGTCTTGGGTCGTCCGGAAATCGTCCCGTCAAAGGAGACGAGCATTAGAGAATTACTGAAAACAACCGGCGCGGTGCCCAAGGAGATTGAGGTGATTGTTGCGCCGGATCGTGAGTCGGTAAGACATTTTCTGGCCAGTAAACATACACAAGAAACCCGCCGGCCGTGGAAGCCATTGAGGCAGGCGTATTTTTATAAGGCCGAGCTTGAACGCGGCAAATCGGTTCGTGATTTGAGAAACGAATACCCGACTGTTGATATTGCAAAGTTTCTGCGCCTGATCAACATTCACCGCATAGCAAAGTCCATTCAATACGACTCTCCGCAGATAACGAAAAAAGTTCACAACGAGCGCACGTTTCCAGCTTCGACGATCGAGAGGTTATACGAGGATGCGCACGTCCGAGATTTCTTGGGCTTCGATTTCGACGGCGATGGAGAGGTAAAAATCAACATCGACAAGAAGGAGTTTGAAAAGGGGTTCAAGAAGGTGGTGCAGGATGTCGTTGAAAAGGTTGTTGACTCTCGCGCTCTGAACAACGAGAAAAACCGAAAGGAGTACTTGGAAAGTTTCCCAAAGTCAGCAGTGCCCAGCAAAACAAAGGGCAGTAAAGTTTTGACGAGCAAAGATTTTAAGGAAGCCGATTATGTGCTCAAGGTCGGCAAACAGCGAACCAAGCTGGCTCCGAAAGATATCAGATTTACTCTCCAAGCACCCGGCGTTAAGCGGATGCTCATTGAGCTTCAAAATATCGATTACCACAAGTTCCCGAATGCCTCACACGATCTTTTGCGGAGCTTTTTGGAGTGTGCTTTGAAAGCATACTTTGACCAAGCCGGTAACGCTTTGAAGCCTACTAAAGGCAAGAATTATGTCTTTTTGGATGATACACTGCAGGCGTTCAAGAAAGAGATGGATGCGGCGAAAAATACTGAGCTATCACAAGTTGCCCAGCGTATTATCAGCGATACGACCATGAAGTCATACTCGGCTCAATTTCTGAACGCAACGAACCACAATCCGAGTGTTTTTGCGAAAGATAAAGACGTCGAGGATGCTTGGGACGCGATGGAAAAACTTTTCCGTTTCGTTCTTAATCCTCCCAAAAAAACAAAATGGTAAAGGTAAATCATAAACGTAACCAAAAATTCCATTACAGCCCGCTTCGATACCCCGGCGGTAAGACTTTTCTGTTTCCTCTCTTTGATAAGGTAATCAAGAGTAACGGCCTCAAGCATGTGACCTATGTCGAGCCGTTTGCCGGCGGTGCCGGTGCGGCTCTGGCCCTGCTATTTCTTGAAAAAGTTGATCGGATCGTTATTAACGACCTCGATAAAGCAATCTACTCGTTCTGGCGATCGGCAATTTTCGATGCGGACAAGTTTATAAAGAAAATTTACAAAACTCCTGTCACTATAAGTGAGTGGAAAAAGCAAAAAACGATTTACAACGATCCTCGTTCCAGCCGTTTTGATCTCGGATTTGCCACCTTCTTTCTCAACAGAACGAACATGTCCGGCATTCTGGACGGCGGGCCTATAGGCGGATTGGGTCAAGCTGGCAAATGGAAAATTGATGCGAGGTTTAATAAAGAAAAATTGGCCGAGAGAATTAGCCAATTAGCGCAATACAAAAACAGGATTTCGGTTTTCAATAAAGATGGGGTTGAGCTAATCAGTGATTATCTCCATAAGCACAATACGTTTATTTACCTCGATCCTCCGTATTTTGAAAAAGGAGCAACGCTGTATTTGAACCACTACAACAAAAGCGATCACGAAAAACTGGCCAAACTTTTGAATGATAACTCTGAGTCCTGCTGGTTGCTAACGTACGACAACCGGAAGGAAATAAGATCGTTGTATCCGGAAAGGCAGATCGCTAACTTTTCTCTGAATTACAATGCTTATGAGTCGCGTAAGGGTCGGGAGATATTGATTTTGTCCGACGCCCTTGCAGCTTGACGCGAACTCACCAATAACCACCTTTTCAAATTCCGTATAGTGCCATTTCGCCAGACGCGCAAAATTGCGCAACGCGGTGGGTGTGTGCCAAAATGGTACAAAGTGCTGAATGCTGGCACAAAGCTCGACACAGGGGCAACCAAGTGGCAGAAACGGGCTACACCATCTCGCATTCGGCCAGCAGTGTCTTCATTTGGTCGAGTGTGACACTTGGATACTTGTACACTTTCGTCCAATCTATTGTTCTAAACTGTTTAAGAAACGCGAGCCATTTAGGATAAGACAAGGTAAGCGCCCCGCCGCTACTCGCTGACGCTCGCCAGCCAGCAAAAAAGTTTTCTGTCCCTTTTGGAAGAATGGGACAAAGATAAAAAGGAATATACTGGGCGAAAAATTGAAGTTGCCGCTACTTATATTCTAAAAACCAAAGGCCAAACTTTCTAGCCTCAAGAAGAAGTTGATAAATATGGTTTTCAAATTATTCAATTTGAACCAAAAGAAAAATAATATGAAAACAATTTTAGTTGATGCAGTAGATGCCTTTGTTATAGAAACTGAAAACGGCTTTGAAATTTTTGAGCCAATGCGAAAAATGCTCGATGAATTTCCTAACCGAAAAATTATTTTAACCGGAGCGAATGACGAACAATTCAAAAAGTTTGGTTTAGATAAAATGCCTTATGAGGTATTTACGCTAAAACATAATCCAGAAAAAACCGACCCGAAATATTACGAATTAATGCTCAAAAATTTTGAATTGAATTCGGAAGATGTTGTCTATTTTGAGCACAATCCAGAAGCAGTAAAAAGCGCTCAATCAGTTGGTATCAAAACTCATTTTTGGGACAACGAAAAAAGGCCTTTGCGAGAGTTGGCAGTCTTTTTAGAACATAATACTTAAATGCCGCCGAAAATTTTTTGCAGAGCCCAAGCGAAGGCGCGGCGGAAGGGGGTGTGGGAGGAATTCCGCCGCGCCCGAGCGTTCCGCCGAGCGAAGCAAGGCGGTTATGTCAGATTTCGCTTTTTGGATTTATGAATTAAATTCGGTAAGATTATTTCAAAAGTTTGCGGCTGATTTAATTTGGGAGCCATTCAGGACAAGACAAGGTTTTGAGTGAAAATTTGAACTGACGGTTTTCCGTTTTGAGAAAAGAAAATTTTTGCATATGGATTACAAAAAAGTTTACACGGAAAATTATTTTAGTGGCAAGGACTCTTTTTTCTATTTATTGGGATATGGAAATTTTCAGAAAACATATTTTAAAAATCTTTTTAGATCATTAAAGCCATATTTAAAGGACATTAAGCAAGGAAAAGTTCTTGACGTTGGTTGTGCATATGGCTTTATGCTGCAAAAATTTCCAAGTTCACTTGAAAAATTTGGCGTAGACATTTCAGAACACGCGATAGCAGAAGCAAAAAAGAGACTTCCGGACGCAACACTAAAGGTTGCTGGTGCTGAAGATGTATTGCCTTTCCCAGAAAACTTTTTCGATATAGTTATATGCAATGATGTAATAGAACATTTAGAAAACCCTCGTGTTGCTTTGGAAAATATTCTGAAGGTCTTAAAAAAGGATGGAATTTTATATCTCAACACACCTAACTTTAATTGGTTGAGGAAAAAGTTGTTTGCGTATGCCGATAAAAGAGAACACCACATATCTCTGATGTCACACAAAGCATTATTAAATTTATTGACCGACGTGGGATTTAATATCATAGACCATTACACCTATACCAGTGTTACTTTTTTCTTTTTTACAAAATTCCGTTCAAATTTAGGACACGAGCAAGCATTTATTTGTAAGAAACCTTAGAATTTGCCGCCAAAGAAAAACTTGAAATTGTTACCGGCTTTTTTCTGCCAACCGGTATGATGAACTTCTCCGATAAAAGAACTTTCTTAACTCCTCTACAAGAACAATGGAAGCCGCCACTGGAATAATTACTATCCACTCGGAGAACGAAAGCTCGGTTGTGCGGAGAAGTTTCTGCATCATTGGATTATAAATCGCAAGTATTTGCAGAAAAATAGTAGTAATAGTCGCCCCAACCAAAAATTTATTGGAAAACGGATTCATCTGAAAAATTGATTTTGACTCGTGCCGGCAGTTCCAAGCGTTGAACCACTGAAACACCGCAAGCGTGGTAAGCGATATTGTCCAGGCTTTAACCATATCCACCTCAAAATATTCCTTGAAAAGAAGGAGTGTGCTAATCATCATGGGGATAGCCATCACAAACATTCGCTGTGCCATAAGTTTATCAACAAGATATTTTTTAGGCCGTTCAAAATAACCTCGCAAAAGCCCTTTTTCTTTTGGTTCCATAGCGAGGGCCAAATCAAGAAAACCATCGGTCACAAAATTCAGCCAGATAATCTGTGCCGCCAAAATTGGAAGCGGCCAACCGAGAAACAACGCTCCGGCAATGGTCAATACTTCGCCCATACTTGTGGAAAATAAATAGAGGATGACTTTTTTGGTTGTTTTGTAAATGCTCCGTCCTTCTTCCACCGCGGAAATGATACTACCAAAATTATCATCTAAAAGTACGATATCGGACGCTTCTTTGGCGACTTCAGTGCCAATCTTTCCCATAGCAACGCCAAGGTCGGCAGCCACAAGCGACGGCGCGTCATTTACGCCGTCTCCGGTCATGGCTATAACCTCTCCACGTCTCCGGTAAGCGTTGATGATGCGGAGTTTGTGTTCAGGCGTGACCCTTGCGAATACGGAAACTTTTTCTAACTTTCGAGAAAGTTCCTCGTCAGAAATCACGTCAATATCCTGACCCGTAATTGTTTTGTCCCCCTCATGAAAAATTCCGGCCTCCTTGGCTATTGATTGCGCAGTGAGCTTATGATCTCCAGTAATCATGACCACGCGAATGCCGGCCGAAGTAGCTTTTTGCATCGCGTCTTTTACTTCAGGCCGGAGCGCGTCTTTCATACCAACAAACCCGACGAAAGTAAGATTGTAGATGTCTTCTTGACCAATGGCTTGGGGCGCGTTTTCTTTAATCGCAAGAGCTAATACGCGGAGCCCTTCCTGTGACATCCCCAAGAATACGGATTCAAGGTTTTCCTTGTCTTTTTTTGAAAGTTCTCGAAAAGAACCGCCGTCCCATTTTTTGGATGATAATCTTAATACAATTTCCGGCGCGCCAACTACGGTGAGTAACGCGCCTCCGTCAACTCCATGAACGGTTGCGTGATATTTTGTTTTGTAATCAAACAGGACTTCGGCAATCTTTGGCGACTCACGTTCCAAATCGTCCTTGCGAAATCCGATTTTCTCGGCAAATACCGCAAGCGCCGCCTCGGTGGGATCACCAAACACTCGCCACTTTTTATTTTCAGGATCATAGGCCGCGTGAGCATTGGCGCAAAATGCAGAAATTTTACCGGCGAAAAGAAGTTCGGGATGATTAAGCGGGTCAATGATGTTTTCTCCAAAACGAATATCCCCTCTGGGTTCATAACCAATGCCTCCCACCGCGAATAATTTGCCATCCACATATACTTGTTGAATAACAAGTTCGTTTTTGGTGATGGTTCCGGTCTTGTCCACCGCGATCATACGCGCTTGTCCCAGAGCTTCAACGGCCTGCAATTTTTTCACAAGAGCATTGCGCTTTGACATTCTCCAAACGCCGGTAGCAAGCACAAGCGTTACCACAATTGGTAAACCTTCGGGAATGATCGAAACGGAAAGAGAAACTACTGTCGTGAACATTTCCTTGAAAGATTTGCCAAGAAAAATGCCGATAGAAAAAAGAGAAACACTGATGCTTGCAACAGCAATAATAATCAAACGAGAGAGATAGCGAATATTGGCTTTTAGCGGTATTTCCGTGTCAATTGCCGCGATTTCCTTGGCTATCTTCCCAACAGCGGTGCTAAGACCGGTTGCCACAACTATTGCTTTACCGCTTCCGGCAACAATATGTGTGCCTTTGAAAACCATATTTTTCTGCTCTGCAATTGGGAGATCGAGTTTATCAAGAATATCGGCAATTTTATGCACTGGTTCAGATTCACCAGTCAAAGACGCTTCGTCAATCTTAAGGTTATGAGAGATGATAATTCGCGCGTCAGCCGGTATCTTATCTCCTTCCACGAGTATCAAAATATCTCCCGGCACCACCTCTGAATCAGGAACAATAAGTTCTTTGCCACCGCGAAGCACGGTGGCGTTTGTTTCCACAAATTTTTTCAACGCCAAAAGAGTGTTTTGCGCCTTGCCTTCTTGTATCGTCCCGACAACGGCATTAAAAAGAAGCACGGCAAGAATGATTGAGCTGTCTATGGTTTCTCCCATCGCAAAAACAATTGCGCTTGCCGCGAGAAGAATGTAAATGAGTGGGCTTTGGAATTGGCGAAAGAAAATAACTGGCAAGCTATCTATCTTGCCTTCTGGCAGCTTATTGGGACCATATTCTTGAAAACGCCGCGTTACTTCGCTTTTATCCAGACCTCGTTCATCAGAATGAAAAGTATCAAAAATTTCATTGATTGTTTTTGTATGCCAGTGATTTTGCATATTACAGTAGGTTACAACTTATTCTACCAAGTTTTAACCAAACATTCGTTTTTCCTTTATTTCCTAACCCTCAAATATCTCTAAGGCTAGCTGGAACAAGTTCAACCAAGTAATTTCCTAAAGTTCGGCAATTTAGCTTCTTGCCCGAAGAAATTTTTCAGCCGTAAGGGTAGAATAGTCAATCAAAAACACCGCCCGAGGGACGGTGTTTTTATTTTCTATTCTCTTAAAGGCATCTCGTGAATCCGCAGTGGCGGCAGGAAAGACAACCTTCACCCATCTGGAGCATCTCGCCGCACTCGGGACATCCGGGCATGAGACCGTGGTCGGCTATTGACTTCACACCATTGCCGTCGTTCTCATGATGCAAGAAGTCCGACTTCGCCGCGACCGCGACTGGTGCGGGCGCATTAAGTTCGGCGATCTGAGGCAACGTTTCGACTGCCTTATCCGCTCCCCTGCCCGTTATATGTTCCTCAAGTATCCGCGCAATTGCGTCCGGAAGTGAAAGGACAGTTCCGCGTTCAGTGAAGACCGGCATCGGCCCGCGAATACCTTTTAGGTTGTCTATTATCTCCTCCACTTTTATACCGGCTCTTAGCCCCAAAGAAATCAACCGACAAATGCTTTCGCTCTGTTCCTGAAAGAAACCACCGGTCTTGCCTATAGCGGCAAATATCTCAAAAGGCGCGCCGGCCTCGTCGTCATTGATCGTGACGTAAAGGCTTCCGTAACCAATCTTCATCTTGTAGGTCTTGCCGGTCATCACCTCCGGCCGCTTACGGGGTAAAAGTTTGCCCTTATCTATTTCGAGGTTCATCACCGCCGCGGCCGCGGCTTCCTTTTTCTTACCGGATGGCATCTCAGTGAGCGATTTCATCCCCTCGCCGGCGCCAACGTTCAGCACCTGGACGTTGCGGCTCCCATCACGGTAGACGGTGCAGCTCTTACAACCACTCTTCCACGCCTGGAGATAACCATTTTTCACGTCTTCCTTGGTCGCGCTGTTCGGGAAATTAATGGTCTTCGAGATGGAATTATCGACGTGCTTTTGGAATGCGGCCTGCATCCTTACATGATCCTCACCGGGGATATCCATCGAGATAACAAATGTGTCACGGAGGTCGCGGGGCAAGTCAGTCATGTGCTGGATGCTC
Source organism: Minisyncoccota bacterium (assembly GCA_035573955.1). Lineage (GTDB taxonomy): Bacteria > Patescibacteriota > Minisyncoccia > UBA6257 > GWB1-50-10 > GWB1-50-10. Next base: position 1,801 of record DATLZO010000025.1, on the reverse strand, counting down.
CCTTTTTTCATTATTTCGTCCTTGATCTCCGCCATCTTTTTCTCGCTAAAACCGCGTTTCTTAAGTTCGGCTTCGAAATACCGGTTCAGATATTGGTACTTCACACCGTCCTTATCCTGCTTCACATACGCAAGAGCGAAGTTCGGCTCCACACCGGAAGAAACGTCGTACATCATCGAGATTGAACCGGTGGGGGCAATGGTTGTAAGGGCTGCATTCCTCATTTTTGGGCCCTTGGCGTATATGCTGTGCCTGAAATTAGGGAAGGGACCCTTTTCCCGAGCGAGCTCCTGCGAGGCTTCGTGGGCGGTTTCCTGGATCGCGCCCATTACCCTCTCTGCCACAGCGTAACCTTCTCTGGAGTTGTACTTCACACCCAATTGGTAAAGCATGTCAGCAAAACCCATGATGCCCAAACCAATACGCCGGTTCTTTTGAGCAAGCTCGGTCACGGCCTTCACCGGGAAATCAAAGCGATCAATAACGTTGTCCATGAGCCGCACGGCGGTCTTAGTGACATAGCGAAGGCGGTTATAATCCACTTGCCCGTCCTTCACAAAAACAGCGAGATTTATCGAACCGAGGTTACAGTTGTCGTAGGGGTGGAGAAATTGTTCGCCGCATGGGTTTGAACAACCGATGGGTCCCATTCCCGGCAGAGGGTTCGTCCGATTCACCTCGTCAATGAAGACGATGCCCGGCTCACCGTTCAGCCACGCATAGTTCACTATCTCGTCGAAGAGCTCACCGACTGTGATGTCGATCTCCTCAAAACCGTAGACCGAGCCGTTCGGATGGCGAAGCACTTTGCGTGGTTTCAGTTTCTCGCCGTTCCATTCGCAGAGCCACGGCGTCTTCGGCGCCTCGTCGACTAACCGCATGAACTCATCGGTTACCTTCACAGAGATATTAAAGTTACGGATCTCACCCTCTGTTTCCTTCGAACGAATAAAGTCCAGAATATCCGGATGGTTCACCGACATCATCGCCATATTCGCGCCATGCCGGCCCTGCTGCTTAATAGTGCCGAAAGCTGCGTCATAAACTTTAAGAAAAGAAACAGGACCGGAAGAATTACCGCGTGACTTTTTCGTCGGCCACATTGACGGACGCATTTCGTCAATCGCGAAACCGAGCCCCGAGCCAGCCTGTTGCAAGAGTGCCGCATCTTTTAAAGTGCTAAAAATTGATTCCATCGAATCCTTTATTGGCAGAACGATGCAGTTCGCAATTAAAGATTGCGGTGTGCCGGCGTTTGTGAGCGTCCGCCCGGCCGGTGTGAATTCCTTACGCGCCATTATTTCGTAGAAATCATTCGTTACCTGCTTCACGAACTTTTCGTCACGCCCGTAATTAAATTCCACTTCCGCGAGATTTTTCGCCACACGCCGGAACATGTCGGCGGGTTTTTCCTGCTTGCCTGATTCGTCGGTGAAGAGGTAACGTTTGCGCATCATCTTCAGCGCGTTCTCTGAAAAACTTGAGTTCACTGCCTCATCAGTTAATTCGACCTTCCCTGCAGCGACATTTTTCCTCTTCTTCATAAAAATTCTTTTAAAATTTTTCCCGACTTTTTTGTATGTAAATTATCCGCCAGGGGTAAGTGGAGAGCAAGTGGGGATAACCTTCTAAAATGCAACTTTTGGGTGAGATTGTCCATTTCGGACGGAGTCAGACCGTCCGCCGGAAGATTCGGCGCTGGTTTTTCGGAAAACCGCCTTTTTGCTGAAAAGAAACCGGCAAGTTACAACAGTTACACTCTCCTATATATAGGAGGCTCACCCTTAAATCAGATCTTCTA
>DATLZO010000024.1:0-12180 GCA_035573955.1 Minisyncoccota bacterium | reverse complement strand
AAATCAGATCTTCTAGATAGAAATCTCGTCCCTCATTTTCTCGAAATTGGTGTCGCCGATGCCCCTGACATTCTTCAAGTCTTCGATTTTCCTAAAAGGGCCGTTAGTCGTTCGGTAATCCAGTATTCTTTGGGCAATGATAGGCCCCACACCTGTGATTCCTTGGAGTTCAACAAGGCCGGCTGTATTTATGTTGATCTTTCCTGGGACGGACGGAGCGGCTGTCGACTGTAGTGCCGGATTTGTGGCAACAAAATCTTGTGTCTCGAGAGTAGTCGCGGGCGACGGGGCCGTCCGCTCCCCTGATACAACCGGCGGAGCGTCGGGTACGGGTGCCGAATTCTCTCTGCCCGGCGTTCCTTCCTCTACGGAAGAAGTGTGCCATCCCTTGCCATCTGCGTCTCGTTCCATTGTGAATTTTTTCTTATTGTCGCCGGCAGGCCAGTTCGGTTCTGCCGTCACCTCGTCGACGAGGTTGCAGTCGCCATCAAACAGTCTCAGCGCTTCTTCGGCGTTTCGAAGATTACCGGCGTAGTCCTTGCCGCGCTCGAGCAGAAGAAAATCACCCGCTGGAACGACGGTGCCTTTCGTAAAAAATATTTTTATCTGCTCGTCCTTGTCATAAATCCGGAAACCGGAGATATCGGCCGGCTTTTCGGAAATATTTTTCAACTCAATCCATTCTTTATCGAAACCCGCCAAATTCCCCATCCACGCAATCTCGTTCATGATGATTCTGTCTGCGACCGGCGCAGTTGCAGATGCAAAAACGCATTCTGCTGTGACTGGCGCTACGGCAAATTTCTTCGTCTTCAGTCTTTCAATCGCCTCATCGGACATTTTTTCCTGCCCAAGCGGCATTTCCGCCACCTCGACAAATCTCTCCTCCGGCAGAAACGCCTCCTTGAAAAGCGCGGAGGTGTTACTGAGAAACTCCCGACCCTTATCTTCGACAAGATGCAAGTTTGAAACAACCGCTGTGAATGCGATGCCGGCTGCGAAAGCGGCGGCGATTTTCAATACAAGAGAATTCACTGATATCCTTAAAATCAAGCCTAACAAAATTCTGCTATAATTTAAATTAAAGATGTGGAAGAAGAAGTTTCTCCCCGGCGTGATATTGGGCGTGGGCATCGCCGCCGCCATTTTTATCGTCTTCATCCAGACTTCAAGCTCGGCTACAAACATCTCCGCCACGAACCGCTGGGCCTGGTCGGACGTTAGTGGTTGGTGGGACTTCTACCACTACGGTAACGTCGAGGTGGGAACCTCAACATTGACCGGTTACGCTTCCTCTTCTGTAGGCGAAATATCCCTAGATTGCCATACAAGCCCCTCGGGCGACATCTGCGGCACCTCCAATTACCAGGTGACTAATCCCGACGGCAGCGGCAATCTTTCCGGTTGCGCATGGAACGACACTATTGGCTGGATAAGCTTCTGGTGTGGAGACGGCAACTGCGACGGTTCAGGTGTCGAGGACGCCTCGAGCGTTTGCGCGAATTCCAACTACCGGGTGACGATCGATGCAAGCGGCACCTTTCAGGGTTACGCCTGGAACGAAATTGACGGCTGGATAAGCTTCAACTGTGCGAACAACGGTAGCTGCGGATCGACTGACTACAAAGTGGAGACGACTTGGCGACCCGGGAAACTAACCGGCACGCTCGACTCTTCAATTTTTGACACAGAGGTGTCAGGCGGCGCTAATTTGAACAGCATTATTTGGCAGGGATCGCAACCTTCGGGAACATGCGTAAAATTCCAAGTTGCCGCTTCCAATAACTCGAGTGGTCCTTGGAACTGGTGGGGACCGGACGCTTCCTGTGATGGTTCGGGTGATACTGGCCAATATTTCGGCGCGGCTTGTCCCGGCCCAGACTCGCCTATCATCATCTCCGACTGCGACCGCGCTTGGATCAAAAATAACCGTTACCTCCGCTACCGCGTGATATTAGAATCGAACACCGCGCAAAACCAGACGCCCCGCATCGATGACATCATCCTCAATTGGTCACGTTAGAAATCGCGCCCACACCAAAGACGCAAGTTACACCGGCGCTGCCGGAGAGGCTGCTTCTAACGAGGCTGGTCACGTGCTAATCTGTTCTTGATGTTTATCTACAATACTCTCACCGGCAGAAAGGAAAAAATAACGAAACCATCAGGACGGCCTTTGCAGATTTTCGTCTGCGGTCCAACTGTCTACGACTGGGCCCACATCGGCAACGCCCGCGTCTTTCTTGTCTTTGATCTCTTCGTACGCTACCTCCGCTCGCGCGGCTGGAATGTCTTCTACCTCCAGAATATAACGGACATCGACGACAAAATCATCGACCGTGCGAGGCGCGAAGGAAAGAAACCTGCTGCAGTTGCCGCCTTATTTGAAAAGAGGTACCGCGAGGATATGAAAAAACTGGATATTTCGAGCGTCGACCACTATGCCCGCGCCACTGCGTTCATCCCGGAGATTGTCCGCCAGATTAGGATCCTTGAAGAGAAGGGCTACGCCTACCGTGCCGGGGACGGCTACTACTTCGACATCAAACGGTTCAAGGACTACGGCAAACTCTCACACCGCACAGCGCTCCAGGCCGACGACGCCGTCTCTCGCATCGACCAAGGGGCGGACAAACGGAATAAGGGTGACTTTGCGCTTTGGAAATTCGTCGACGAGGGGTCGAAAACAGAACCGGGTTGGGAAACACCTTTCGGGTACGGCCGTCCCGGCTGGCACATCGAGGACACGGCGATCACAGAAAAATTCTTCGGACCCCAATACGACATCCATGGCGGCGCAGCAGACCTCAAATTCCCTCATCACGAAGCGGAGATAGCGCAACAGGAGGCGGCTTCCGGGAAAAAGCCATTCGTAAAAACATGGATGCATGTCGGATTTCTTCTTGTTGGCGGCAAAAAGATGTCAAAAAGCCTTGGTAATTTAGTCACAATTCGCGAATTCCTGAAAAAACACCCGCCCGAACTGCTGCGGTTTATGTTCCTTTCCAACCATTACCGGACACCATTTAATTTCACGGAAAAACTCACCGACCAGTGCCTCGCTGCCCTCGATTCCTTCGCCGCTTTTTTAGATAAGATGGCATTCGTTGCCAAGAAGAGTAAGAAGACCGGTAATGACTTGCATACAGCAAGAGTAGTGAAAGAAACCGAGAGTCGCTTCCACGGCGCCCTAGAGGACGACTTTAACACGCCGGGCAGCCTCGCCGAAATTTCCAAATTCGTCAGCGAGATGCAGAAGACGGCTTTCCAACTCTCCCCCCAAGACGCGCGAGCAGCGGCCGGTTTCGTGGAAAAATCGCTTTCAGTCTTCGGTTTAAAACTCAAAACACCCCCCATCCCCCCGAAAATAAAGGCGGAAATAGCAAAGAGGGACTTATTAAGGCGCCGTGAACAGTTTGCTCAAGCTGATGCCTTGCGAAAAAAGATTTGGGCGTTAGGATATGACTTAGAAGATACGCCTCTCGGGACATTCGTCCGGAGACGCTTCTCTTAAATAATCATGGTTAAAAACCTTAAACTACCACCTCAAGATATCGAGGCCGAGCGTTCCGTTCTCGGTTCGCTAATGCTCGACAAGAACGCCGTCATTAAGGTGGCCGACATTCTCGCGCCAGGCGATTTTTATCAACCGCATCACCAGAAAATATTCGAGAGCGTTCTTGACCTCTTCGAGAAAGGCGAACCTATTGACGTTCTCACGGTGTCAAACCGCTTGAAAGAAAAAAAGGAACTGAAGTTGGTGGGCGGGGTCGAGTATCTCACTGAACTCATCGAGTCAGTCCCCACCGCAGCCCACATTGTCCATTACGCTACGATTGTTCGCGAGAACCGCGTCCGCCGCGACCTCATCGCCGCCTCGTCAGAAATAAACGAGAAGGCGCTCGAGAATGAAGATTTTGAAACGCTCCTTGACCAAGTTGAGCAGCGAGTCTTCGATATCTCGGGACGCAGCCGCACTCAGAAATTCATCCATATTAAAGATGAACTCTCCGGTGCCTACGAACGGCTAGAAAAACTGCACCAAGGCGAGGGCAACAAACTCCGGGGCATCCCGACCTACTTCCAGGGACTGGATAACATGCTCTCGGGTCTCCAAAAATCTGACCTCATAATTGTTGGTGCCCGTCCTTCCTTCGGTAAAACCGCTTTCGTCCTTGACATAGCACGGCAAGCGGCGCTCGGAGGCCATTCGGTCGGAGTCTTCTCGCTCGAAATGTCTCGCGACCAAATCATTGACCGAATACTTGCGACCCAGGCCCAAATCCCTCTCTGGCGGCTCCGCACCGGCCGTATCACCGGCGATACCGAGTTCGCACTAATCCAGACGGCTTTGGACGAGATCTCTAAATCCAAGCTCTTTATAGATGACTCGCCCTCCCCAAATATCCTTCAGATGCGCTCTATGGCAAGGCGGCTCCAGATCGAGCAAGGCCTGGATCTTCTGGTTATCGACTATCTCCAGCTCATCCGGCCGCGGACGGACTCCGATAATATGGTAACCCAGGTCACCGAGATCTCGAGGGGATTGAAGTCGCTCGCCAGGGAACTAAATGTCCCCATCATCGCCGTTTCCCAACTCTCCCGTGCTGTCGACCAGCGCGAAGGAAAGGTACCTCGCCTCTCCGACCTTCGGGAATCCGGATCACTCGAGCAGGACGCCGACGTCGTGATGTTCCTATATCGCAAGGACCGCGGCGTTCTTGACACGCCCGAGGACGAGCAGAACATTGTGGAAATAATTATTGCCAAACACCGCAATGGCCCAGTAGGAAGTGTAAAACTCCACTTCGATCCGGAGAAAGTTTCTTTCCGCAACATCGACACGCGTCACACAGAAATATAAAATCCTAAATTCAAAATCCCAAATCCTAAACAAATCCCAATGACCAAAATCCCAAATTATAAACCCGTGTTTGGAACATTGGGATTTACGATTTTAGAGTTTGTTTCGAATTTCGGCATCCGGATTTAGAATTTTTAAAACCGTGCTACCAGAACCAATAAAAAAATTCATAAATGTCTTCTCCAAACTGCCTTCAATAGGACCCAGAATGGCAACAAGGCTCGCTTTTTTTCTTTCGGGCCTCGACAAGAACGCACTGAAGGAGCTTGAGGATGCATTCGCGGGTTTAAAGAAAGTGAGCCGCTGCCCAAACTGCTTTTTCATAAAATCCGGCAGTCATCTCTGTTCCATCTGCGCGGACCCGCGGCGCGACAAGGGCACTATCGCCATAGTCGAAAAGGACACCGACCTAATGTCACTTGAAAAAACACGTGCATTTGGGGGTCACTACCTTGTTCTCGGCGAGCTTGCCGAAGCCGGATCACTCACTCCGAACGAGAAGCTCCGGCTCCAGCACCTCAAAGAGCGCATCAGAAAGAACTTGGACGGCAAGGCAAAAGAGATACTGGTTGCTTTTTCACCTTCTTCGATCGGCGACTTCACCGCCGAACTTGTGAAAAGGGAATTTAATGGTCTCGCTGAAAAAATTACCCGCCTCGGCCGCGGGATACCGACTGGCGGCGAGATAGAATTTGCCGACGAGGAAACACTTCGTAGCGCACTCGAACGCAGAAATTAAAACAAAAGTAGCGAGCTCGTACCCGCTACTTCTTTTCTACGATATCTTCATTATCTCCACCTCCGTGAACGGCTGGCGGTGGGTCTTGAATTTCCGATAACGCGTTTTCGAGTGATAGCGGAAAATTATCTTCCTCTCGCTTCTACCCTCTTTCAATATCTTCCCTTCCACCTTTGCTCCCTTAATGTACGGGGTGCCGATCTCGACGCTCTTCCCGTCGCTCTTCAAAAGCACTTTGTCGAAACTCAGATTCCCTTCCTTCTGGCCAAGTTTTTCAATTTTTATCCTGTCTCCGGCAAAAACTTTGTACTGCTTGCCGCCCGTTTCTATGACTGCGAACATGGAGTTCAATATAAATGAGAGGTTGTAAAAAGACAAGAGCCCCAGTAAGGGGCTCTTGTCTTTCCGATTGCCGGAACTATCTTCCTTCGGTGTGCTCTCTCAAGCGGTTCACTAACGCTTGTGCATAATCCTTGCCGCCGAGACCGAAAGCAATGCCGCCCGCGAGGGCCAACATCGCCACGAACCCGGTCACAAGGGAATTGATGATGGAAACCGCGATTCCAAGCTGCGAAAGTGACGCAAAGAACCCGAAAATCACGATTGCCCACCAAGTGAGGGTTGCGAGGAAGTGCGCTGCGTGGAGTTTCGCGCTCTTAACTGAGGCGCGAACCACATTACGCATCAAGTTCGCCACCACCACCGCCGCAAGCATTATAAGCACCGCCACTATGACGTTCGGGACATAAAGGAGCACCTCCCTCAAAAACGCCGAGAGTGTGTAGAAACCGAGAATGTCGGTCGCCGCGAGGAGGAAGACAACAACCAGGAACCAGTAAACAAGGCGACCCACGAAACGGCCGCTGTTCATGTTCAGGCCTGCGCGCTCAAAGTATTCATGAACGCCCAAGTTCGACAAGAGCTTGTCAACCTTCAAGAGCCCGACTATCCGCTCTACTAGTGCACCCAAACCCGAGGCAACAATGAGACCGATTATGAGCACTATCAAAGCGCCCACAATGTTGCCTAAGACGCCGATTGCGCCGACCCACAAATTCTGCAGCGAGCCGACCACTACTGAAAGCCAATCCTGAATAACCATTTGACTCTGTTTTGCGATGATAATTGTGAAATCGACCTTTTATCCGTTACCATCTCATTATATCACACATTCGGGCTCGCCAAACATATTTATCCACATTAAAATAATGGTCTAATGGCCTCCGCAAACGCGAAAATTTTGGCTTGGACTGCGGTTGTCGCCGCAGCTCACACCGCGGGAATCTTTTTCCTCTATAATGCGACTGGCTGGTTCGACAACTTGGTCCACTTCCTGGGCGGTGTCTGGCTCTTCAACGCTGCACCAGTCCTCATAAAAAGGAAAATGTCGCCCGCCGAAACGGTCCTCGCGGTCCTTGTTGCGGCTCTCCTCTGGGAAAACTTTGAAGGCGCCTTGAACTGGTACGCAGTTGAAAGTTACGGTTACGTCACGCCCGTGGGCGGCGGAACTTTGGACACATTTTTGGACATCGTGCTCGGAACGCTCGGCGCTCTCACAGCCGCATCTTGCTTTCGCCGCCGGCAGACATAATATTACTTCAGACCTTTTCATCGGAGATATCTCATGGGCATCACAGCGATTCTCTTGTTTCTTGCCTTCGCAAATCCGCCGGACCCGCATCTAGAGCGAGTTAAGAACGAACTTGCCGGAAGATTTGGTTTTCCGCGCCACGTAGTCGACTCGCTCTTCTCTGACCCGCGACTCGCACGTTACAACCGGAACGATTTGCTGCGGCGGCGGTTTAACTGGCGGCGCTACACGGCAGAGATTCTTCTCTCCCCTAGTTCCGTCGAGGCTGGCTGGGAATACCTCCGTGAGCATCGCGAGGCCTTCCGGTTCGCTGAAGAATATTTCGGCGTGGAGTCGGCCTATCTTGTATCGATACTACGGATTGAGACCGACCTCGGCCGGAATCTTGGGGATTACCGGGTAATGAATGTCTTCTACACCCGGCTTCAGGAACCTGCCCGCCGCGCCTTCGCTCACCGCAATCTTGTAGCCCTCTCAACCTACTGCCTTATTCACAGAGTAGACTGCTACGAGATCCGAGGCTCCCATGCCGGAGCAATTGGCCTACCGCAGTTCCTCCCTGCGACCATCATCGAATACGGCGTGGATGCGAACGGAGACGGCGTGGAAAATCTCTTTGAGGTCGCGGACGCGGTTGCAAGCGCCGCTAACTACCTTTCTGCACTCGGTTGGAGGAGAAATAGGATGCGCGCCCTTGCTCTTTACTACGGCTCTTCGCGCGGCTATCCGGAGGCAGTTAGGCGCTACGCCGCGGCGTTGGGAAACATTGATTGAAAAAGAAAAACCCGGGACCGGTCCTCTTGACACGTCCCGGGTGCTTTTTTTCAAAAATTACACCACTTCCACCATTTTCCTCTTAGATTTGTGTCCGGAAACTATTGAAACGCGCGATTTAGAAATACCGAAATGCTCGGCGAGGGCGCGGACTATCGCTTCGTTTGCCCGTCCTTTCCGAGCCGGTTCTTTCACGCTCACTATAAACGTGTCTTCGCTCACCTTTTCCACTTTTTCGGTTTTCGCGCCGGGTTTTGCCCTCACAAATATCTTCATCTCTTCCGCCGGACTTTCAATATGTTGTAGAGGCTGAAAAACACGCCGGAGTTCACTATCAAAGCCCCGCCCGCAAGCGACCAGTCGCCGTAGTAGATGCCCTTCACAAAAAGGACGCACTGGACGAAGAAAACGGCCAAAGGCAGCACTATGGAAACTTCGTCGGCCTTCTGCTTCTTGTGGACAAGCCACCCCTGATGGTAGTAGCCCAAAGCGACAATGGTCCAAAGAGTTATGAGGGCGACGCTCCAAAGATTTTGGGCGTCCCAAAAGCCGTCGAAACCGGCGAGCTCCCCGTAAATGAGGAAAGTCGGGACCAAGACCGCCGCGATGGAGAGAATTATCTCAATGACTACTTTCCCTTTCATGAATTAGCGATACTCCAAATCAGTTTTTGTTACCGCGGCGCTTGTGGACGGCCCGTTCTATCTCTTCCTCCTCCATTCCGAAATGATGGGCGATCTCGTGCCGGACGGTCGCCTCGACGATGCCGGGGATGTCCTCTTCCCGCTCCGCTTCATCTAGCGTCGGCAGGCGGAAAATTGTGATGCGGTCCGGGAAATAACGATGAGTGTGGCCGCCCTCAAGATTCGAAACGCCTTCGTAGAGACCAAGAAGAGTGTCGCCGCTATCTTTCCCTATCCCCACGCTCTCAAGTTGTTCCTCCGAAGGTTCGTCTTCCACTACTATCGCCACGTTCTTCAGTTTCTTGAGGAACTTCGGCGGGATGCGTTTCAAACCGATTTCCACCAGCTCTTTAAATCTTTCTTCGGTCATAATCCTAAAAATATTCTAACATTCTTAAGAATATTAGAATATTTTCATGAACTTTATAAAACGTTCGCCGTATGGGGATAACGAATGTCCCACCTGCCTGCCTTGATATTTTTTGTTCAGTAAACCAGCCTTGACCAGTTGATGGGTGTGGTGAGAAAGGGTTTTGAAATTACCACCGAGTTCATCGACGATCCCTTCAACCGTAATACCAGGATTTTTCTCAACGGTCATCAGAACGGATATCCGCCAATGATTGGCCGCTCCTTTGAAATATCGCTCGAGTTGCTTTGATGTTTTCATATGGCAATTATACCACAATATTCCAACATTCTTAAGAATGTTGGAATATTGTGGGTTGGAAATACTAGAACCAGGCGACGGTGAACATCACGAGGAAATTCAGCGCCGAGACGACGCACCACGTGCAGAACGCCTTGAGAACGAAAGCCTGGACATAGGTGAAATAGAGTGAGAAGAGAAAGCCAATCGTGACAATGACTTGAATTGGCCAGAAGGGCGCAGTTCCGGCAGTATAGAGCCGCGTGAGAATTAGAATTGCAACGTACATCCCAAAACCGGCGACGGAGTTCGGAATGCCGAAGGTCTTGCTTTGGGGGCTATACTGAACAGCGCGGCACCATTCCTTTGGGAAGAACGGGCAGGCCACGTCCGTGCCGCGGACTTTGTGGTAGATGAGATAGAGCGTATCCAAAACACCGATCGTTCCAAAAACGTAGAAAAAGATCGTTGAGTTCATGTTTATTTGATTATATCTCTAGTTGGTGTACCAGACGCGGTACCATGCCCGCATCTGGTCGATTTCTCTTGTCTGCGCGGTAATGATATCTTCCGCAAGTTTTTGCATCTCCGGACGTGCCGAACCCACCTTCAACATCTGCGCCATCATCACCGCCATCTGATGATGTGGAATCATCTCTTCAATGAACGCTTGTTCGAAGGGTTCCGCGGTCTCAAGGCGAGTGAGGTCCGTCGCGTCCCCCATCATCCCGCCATGCATCATTCCTAATTCTATCCCGTGCCCCATCACGAGGAATGCATCCGGTACCTCCCCGCCGAACCAATCGCGATACCACCTGCGCATTTGTTCATTCTCGCTCGTCTGCGCCGCAATGATATTCTCTGCGAGCGTGCGAATCTCAGGCCGCGTGACACGCTCAAGCGCGAGTTCCGCCATCGCAATAGCGTCGTCATGATGCACAATCATCTGCTCAATGAAGTGTTGGTCGATATTAGCACTACTTATATTGCCGCCCATTATTCCCAGTCCGCCCCGAGACATATATATGTCCGGTACCACCGCCGGCACCGCATACATTCCGATTACCACACCCACCACGAGCGCCGCCACTCCAACCACTACAATTTTGTTCTGCATGGAACTCATTATATCAAAACCTCTCCCAATCAAAAAAAGGTGTGATGACGCGTCATCACACTCAAGTACCCAACCGCCGGTGTAGAGCGTCGGGATTAGTTGAAGCTCTTATCGCGAGGCATATTTATCTAATTTTCATAAAAAGAAGCGCCTCTTTTGATGTTATCTCGAGAGGCGCTCGCGCTCTGGGTCCGTCTTCCCCGGCTAACCCTGATGACATGCGAGGGATGTCGTTACCACCGCCGACTCTCGATCAATTCCTGTTCGCAAAAGACGGCTCACCTCCTCCATCATCTCCCTCGTCGTCGGCACATAGAACGGGGGTGGCAACCAATGCCTTGTCCTGATCCTTTCCGCTACCTGCCGGCAAAGAACGCAATTCATATCTTTTGCGTTCTTCACCTCGGTCCAGAAATGGCCTCTTGGCCAATGAACCGGCAGCAAATCACTGAAACCACAGAGTGGCCGGCAGGCGAGAAGCCCATGTACAATCATTTTCATTTCCCGCCTCGGTTCAAGGGTTTTTGTTTTTTTACGGGGTTCTATTGGTAAAATAAACCCACTAATAACCCGTGTCAAACGAAAAACGCCCCCAGTTTCATGTACGCGCCCGCCTCTCCGCAAAATAAATCAGAAACCCCCGGTTGTGAAAAAAAATCCGGTCAAAGAAGTTGTATCACCCTTCTTGTCTCTCGAGACAACTTGATAATGGTAGGTGGTCGAGGCAATGAGATTCTGAATAACAAGGGAATGATTCCTAACAAACGAGTCGCTGAAAGCAGTTGCGCCGTAGACTGTGCTTGTACCGTAATTAACGCGAGAGTCCGCAATTTCATCCGTTGTCCAACTTATCCTCGCCGAACTCGAAGAAATGTCGCTCACCTGAACTCCAGAGACAACGGGCGCGGTCTTTTCATTGTCTTCGCCCTCATATTTGTGTCCACCTTCACCCTTATCATCGTTCCTACCCTTCCGGTCATTATCGCCGCCAAAAAGATTTTTTTGGATCCCGGGCGACTTTAAAAGACCGGGTGGTACTTTCCCTGATTTACCGGCGCCTTCTGTCAGAAATTTCAAAATCTGTTCCGTACCCTCATTGAAATCTGTATTGGCTTTAACCATAAGACGCACTTCTGCTTTCACGGCAACCTTATAGGCCTCGTTGGCTTTCTCCAACGCTTTTTTCCAATCCCGTGCGTCGTAAGCGGTTTCTGATTCAGCTAGTTTTTCTTTCGCTTCGACCAGTTTTCCGGTCACTTCGGCGGAACCGGTAGAAGTTGCGAGCCTAGCCTCTATTTCTTTAATCTTCACGTCAGCCCGCAGTATGGTAGTAGAAGCTCTGTCCGCGAGCAATTTCAGTGCCGTTTCCGCAACAGGAGCGGCAGGAGTCGAAGTTGTAAAAGTGATGATTATCCGGTCAGCTTCTTCTTCAATCTCAACCGAAGTTAGTTCCACGCTTTTTAGGGCAGCAACGGCAGCGGGAAGCTTGCCGGCGAATTTTTGAGTAAGGTTTTCTTTCTTTTCGGCAAGCTTGTCCAGCTTTTCTAGTGTTTTCTCGATATTCCTGAAAGAAGCGTGATTGGAAGCTAAAACGGTCCGGGTTTCTGCGAGATTGTTCTGGGCTCGGAGAATGGTTCCCGCAATCACTCCCTCGTCGGTCAAGTTGCTGACTGCTTCCGCTTCGGAGAGCCTTCTCTCGGCAAGTTTCAAGGCGAAATCGACTCTATTCTCACTACCGACAACAAAAAAACTCTGAAATCTCT
>DATLZO010000023.1:0-10257 GCA_035573955.1 Minisyncoccota bacterium | reverse complement strand
AGCGGCTGATGACACTGAATCGAAGGCTGGCATCGTTGTCGCGAGTGCGAGTGCTTCGAGTCCGTCTCGTGTGGTCTTGGGTAAGTTCAACTTCACCGCCACCAATGAGGCGATGACGGTTAAGAAACTCAACATCAAACTCGACAACGACTCGACGAGTTCCACCAATTCCACGGCTCCGTTGGACAATGTCCTGGGGATCTACCTCTACGACGAGAACGGTGCGGCGGTCGGTTCAACGACTGGCTACACACCTGATCCGACGACAGGCATCGTGACGATCGAGAATCTTGGTTGGTTGCTGCCGAAAGACAACACCAGCAAGAAGCTTGTTGTGAAGGCCGACATGAACAGCATCACTGGCGGTGCCGACACGGGTGACGAGATCTACGTCCACGTGATCGAGTCCGGCTTTGAGGCGAGTGGGTCGGTAAACACCATCACGTCGCTCACTGGTGCTCCGGTTGTGGGCCGCGAGAAAGTCGTCTACAAGAGCTACCCGTCAATCTCGACGGTCTCCTTGTCCGAAAGCGGTCTTACTAGCTTGAGTGGTATTGAAGTGGCGAGGTTTAGAGTGACCGCTAACTCCAACGATGTGGAGTGGGCGAGCATTGGCCTCGAGATGTCGCTTTCCAACGCCTCGGCGCTGGATGCTGCGCTCTCCATCACGAGAGTCACCCCAAGCGCGTCCCTTACGATCGCGACTCAATCGCCGACAACAAGTTCGTTCGACTTGACCGGCGGTACTGCCCAATCGGTTATTCTCCAGCTAGCCACGCCGGAGCAGATTTCCGCGGGCAACTACTACGAGTACATCGTGAAATTGAACGCGACTGGTGCTCAATTCGCCACAGCGAACGAGACAGAGACACTGGTTACGAAGATCGTTCTTCACAACGATTCTTCGACGGCCAACATTGCGAACGCGGTTAATCGGGTTACTGCGCAAAACGCTTCGACAACCCTCGCTGCGAACGCGACGTTGAACAGCTCGGACAACGCTTTCGTTTGGTCTGATAGGGCTTCTACGAGCCACAGCCAAACCACGAGCGACTGGGCAAACGGTGTCTACGTCGTAGAACCGGATTTGCTAAGTACGTTCACTCGGACTCAGCAAAATTAGCCGGTAAGTCATTTCTTAATGACGCAAAAGAGCCCCTTACGGGGCTCTTTTGTTTTGTCGGCGAAAATCGGTTAGAATTGAACGATGGAAAAATCGCTTCCGTCTTATATAAAAATAATCCTCTTTTTTGCGGCGCTCACCCCCCTTATTTACATGCCCTCGCTCATCTTCCCTTTCATTATGGGGAAGATCGTCTTTTTTAGGGTTGTCGTCGAAATAGCTCTGATTCTTTTTACCTGGTATGCGTTTCTGAGATTTAAAGAGCCGGCATCCGCCGCCGGTTTCCCCCGGCATCCGCTTATCCTCTTTACCGCCCTCTTTGCGGTTTCAGTTGCTTTGAGTACTGTCTTTGCCGTTGACGGCTACCGAGCCTTTTGGGGCGATATCGAGCGAGGCGGCGGCCTCTTTGAAATCCTTCACTTACTCGCCTTTATCGCGCTCTCGATCCGCTTCTTCGGGCCGAAGGATTGGCTCCGGTTTTTTAAATTATCGGTTGTTGTGGGGGCTATAGTCTCCCTTTACGGCTGGCTCCAATTTCTCGGTGTCACTCTTTTTCCCTTTTCTCTCCCCGTATCCTCCCAACCAGGATCATTCCTCGGTAATCCGGCGTATCTTTCCTCTTATCTTATTCTTCTCATCGCCATTTCCCTCATTGTCGCTTTCAAAGCGGAGGAGCAATCGTGGCGGCAGGGTGTTTGGCCGGTCACCGTTTTTTTCTTTGTCACTATTTTCATTACCCAGATCCGTGGCGCCATTCTTAGTGCTGCCATCGCTGCGGTTTTTCTCCTTCTTTTCATTCTGTTTGCAAGATTACCGGAGGGCGTCCGTTCCGGAACGGTTAAAAAAGTTTCCGTTACTGCTCTTCTTATCATCATTTTCGGAGCGGTGCTTTTCTGGACGACAAGAACATCTCCATTATGGCAGTCTATCCCCGGCGTGAAGCGTTTTGCGAGAGAATCTTATGACATTGCCTCGGTTTCCACACGTCTCATTGCTTTGGGCGTGAGTTGGGACGCATTCAAGGAGAAACCCGTCCTCGGTTGGGGACCGGAGAACTACAACATCGCTTACAACAAGCATTATGATCCCGCCTATTCTTTCTATGCCGAGGATTGGTTTGACCGGGCTCACAATAAAATTGCAGAAGTGGCAGTGATGCAGGGTATTATCGGTCTTTTGGCGTATCTAACTTTGTTCGTTTCCGTCTTTTATTTTTTATTCAAGCATTTTAAGGGTTCTTTTTGGCTTAAACCAACTCTAGCCGCAGCTCTCGTCGGTTATTTTGTTCAGAACCTTTTCCTTTTTGACACGCCGGTATCGTATCTTTTATTTTTCACGCTCATTGGTTATCTAGCGGCCGAAACTGGGGCATTCGGCTCGCGTTTCCCGTATCCCCGGCTTTCGGGGGGGTTGTTGCAGGGTGCGAGAATATTGCTCGCCGCCGCCGTGTTCATTATTGCTCTGGCCAGTCTCTATTTTGGTAATTTCATTCCATTCCGGCAATCTCGGGAATACATCAAGGCGGTCCGGACCAAGGTGGGCGAGCGGATTTTCCTTGCTTCCAATAACTTTCTTTATCCTTACAGTTTTGCTCAGGCGACTATCCGGGCGCAGCTTTCTGATCTCGTCTACAACAACGGTCTCTTTCGTAACAGGGAATTCCGGGCCTTGACCGACAAAGTTATTTCCTCGCTTGAGGAACTGGTGGCGAGGGAGCCCTACGAGCCGCGCAATTTCATCCGATTAGTCGAGGATTACAGCGAATATGCCAAGGATGACCGATCTTATTTTAGTAAGGCCGAGGAATACAGCCGGAAAGCGTTTGACCTATCGCCGAAAAGACAAGGCGTTCGCTACCACTTGGCTTTTGTTCTCTCCGGTGAGGGCAAGTACGACGAAGCACTCGCGCTAGCCGAGGAGACGGTAGCACTCAAACCCGATGTTTACAAATCCCAGTATCAACTCGGCATCGTGTACTCGCTTTATGCCGATGCGCCTAATAACATTGGTACGCCCCTGCAGGAAGAATACCGTCGGAAGGCGCGGGAGCAGTTCACTCGGGCCTGGGCCATGGCTCGTGAGCAGAACCGTTACACTTTCTTCTTGGTCCAGGATTTTAACAACCTTATTTCCATATACCGGATCTTGCGGGATAACGTTGGTGCCGCTGAGGTCGTTGAGGTGGCTATCCGCAATTTCCCCGGCGAGAAAAAATTTTACATAGACGCGATCGCGATCTACCGCGATCTACGCCGGAAGGAAGATATGATAGCCGTCGCGAGGAGAATGAGCGATCTTTTCCCGGAGACGAAGAACGACGTCGAAACGATAGTCGATCTTGCAGAAAAGGAAAAGTGGGAAATTTTGGACACGCTCTAAAACCATAAAAATACACGGCCGCTTATTATTATGGTTGGTTTTTATTTTATGAAATTGTCCAAAACAACAAGGACTGCTTCGTGTGAGTTGTTGAGGGCTGCTCCCAAATTTTTCAAATTTTCTCTGATTAATTCCGTTGGCTTTGAGTTTTGATTTTTAGTGATGAAAACTTTGTCCCACTGGGTGCGGTCTACCTGCTTTTCGTCGTCGGAGAAAATCTCCTCGAATATCTTCTCACCCGGCCTTATGCCGGTAAAGACAATGGGGATGTCGACGTCGGGGGTAAGGCCTGCGAGACGTATCATTTCCTTTGCGATGTCGGCTATTTTTACGGGACGCCCCATGTCGAGCATAAATATCTCGCCGCCGTTTCCGACGGCGCCGGCCTCCATCACGAGGAGCGCCGCCTCGGGAATGGTCATAAAGTAGCGCGTCATTTCCGGATGAGTGACAGTAACCGGTGAGCGGGACTTGATTTGTTCTTTAAAAAGGGGAACGACTGACCCGCGGCTGCCGATGACGTTACCGAAGCGGACCGAGACAAACTTCGTTTTATTATCCCTGTTCAATGCTTGAACAATTATTTCCGCCGCACGTTTCGTTTTACCCATCACTGAAACCGGTCTGATTGCCTTATCGGTCGAAATGAGAACGAATTTGGGAACTCCGGCTTCTATTGCCGCTTCGGCAACGTTCAAAGTCCCAAATATGTTTGTCCGGACCGCTTCCTCGGGGAAATCCTCCATGAGCGGTACGTGCTTGTAGGCAGCGGCATGGAAGACAATATCCGGTTTCCGACTTTTCGTTAAATTAAACATCTTTTCCCTGTCAGTGATGCTCGCGACTACTGCCTCGAGCTTTTCAGCGGGGTGGGAGCGCAAAAGCTCCATATGGAGGTCGTAAACTCCGCTTTCGTTGAAGTCTAAGAGAATGAGTTTTTTGGGGCCGAAGGCCATGACTTGTCGCGAGAGTTCTGAACCAATGGACCCCGCGGCGCCTGTTACAAGCACTATTTTGTCTTTCACAAACTCGGCTATCTTTTGTGTGTCGATTTTCGCCGGGTTTCTGCCCAGAAGGTCCTCAATTTCTATTTCCCGGACGTCGGTGAGACTCACCCGGCCGGAGAGGAGAGCGTGGGTTTCGGGGATTATTTTTATATTCTTCACGCCCGCAACTCGTGCTGCCTTAGTTGCTTCCCGGATTATATCGCCTTCTGCTGAACCGAGGGCGATGATAACGTGCTCGACTCCGTGGTCCTTGACAATCTTGGGTATTGCCTGGATTTCTCCCAGCACACGGATTCCGTGGAGGGAAAGACCCTGCATGTTGGGGCGGTGATCAACGATGCCGATGGGGAAGAGCATCGACTTATCGGATTTCAGAAGGATGCGGATCAGTTGTTCGCCTTCGGGGCCGGCCCCGACTATCAAGGCCCGCGGGGCACCGGAGACAGGACTCCGCTTTATAACTTCATGCCATATTCTCTTTGCTATCCTTGTCGCGCCAAGAAATATGAGATTGAGGAAATATGCGATGAAAATGACAGAGCGGGGGAAACCTGCGAAGAGAACGGTGTTCTCGCGTGCGACGAAGACAACTAAGGCGAAAGCGACGTTTGCATAGGTTACTGCTAAAAAGAGGCGATTCAACTCTCGCAGGCTGACAAATTCCCAACTGAATGAGTAGAGGCGGTTTAGTATCAGAGTCGCGAGGTTAAGAAAGACTAGAATTGCGGCGTAGTACAGGAACCGGTCCTTGTATTCCGTTGGGAGTGTGCCGTCGAAGCGGAGAATAAATGCGAGCCATAGGCCGAAAGTGATAAAGATGATATCGGCCAAACCGAAAACCAGCGCTTTCCGCCCGCGTAAATACTGGTAGATACCGTCCATAAGGATGTTTCTACAATATAACTAAATCTATTTTTCGTCAAACCTAATGTTACCAAATCTATCCCTGACGATTGTCGGGGATAAGTTTAGTAACAGCTTTTAATCTTAATAATAGAAACTTTTAATCGTTTCTGTGACGTAATCGATTTGTTTGTCGGTGAGCTCGGGATACATCGGAAGCGAGATGACTTCCTTGCAGATTTTCTCCGTTTCTTGGAGTTCTAAAACATCACCGCGCGCGTCAACGAGGCGCGGTTTTTCTTTTTCAAAAAGAGGTTCTTGGTACATAGGCGTCGCCCATGAAATCATTGTTTCCACGCCTTGCTGGGTTAGGTAATTTTTGAGTTCATCGCGGCGTTCGGCCCGGATGACGTAGTTAGTGTAGGTATCACCGAAACGCTCATCGCTCCAGTGCGGCGTCTTAATTTCTTTTAGACCGGTAAGACCGTTTTTGTATCTTTCGGCAATCTCTTTTCGTCTTTGAAGCCAGCCGGGAAAATATTTCAATTTCACTGAAAGGAGAGCAGCGTGGACGTTATCCATCAGAAAATTGTGGCCGTGGTAATAAAATTTACGGCTTTCCCGATCCTCACCGTTGTAGCGCATGAGCTTCAATTTACGCGCTATCTCTTCGTCATCGGTTATTGCTATGCCGTTGTTGCCCCAGCCGCCCAGAGCTTTTGCCCAATAAAGCGAGAAACAGCCGACAATACCGAATGTGCCAGCTTTTTTAACGTTGCCGTTCGCCATCTTCATTGTGGCGCCCAGTGCTTGGGCGGCATCTTCTATCACGATTAGACCCTTGCGCTTCGCAATTTCCATTACCGCTTCCATATCGCAGAGTCGGCCGTTCAAATGTACCGGTTCAATGGCTTTAGTACGGGGAGTGAGTGCTTTTTCAATTAACGACGGGTCCATGTTAAAATCGGGGCCGACGTCAATTAAAACTGGTTTCGCGCCCGCAAGTTGGATGGTGGAAATGCTCGCTATGAACGTATGTGCAACGGTGATAACTTCATCGTTGGGACCTATGCCAGCCGCTTGAAAGGCAAGATCCAAAGCCGACGTACCAGAGTTCACGCCCACCGCGTATTTTGCACCGCAGAACTTGGCAAAGTCTTCCTCAAATTTCCATAGCTCTTCTCGGTTCACGATCGCGCCGCGGGAAAGTGTTTCGTCAAACGCTTTCAAAAATTCGTCGCGATGATCGGCGTATTGTTTCTGCGGATTTACGAAACGAACTTTGTATTCCATGGTAATTTTTTTAAATCTGACCCCCTTTTAACATTACGTCAACATTTAGAAGGTCGGACTTCCCAGTTTTATAATCTTATATATGCCGGATTCGGATCTTTGTAGGTTTTAAAGATCACCTCTTTTGTTTCTTCCGGACTTTTGGGTATATATGTTTTCATTCCCGGGAGTTTTTCCAGAAATTCAATTTCCTCGTTCTCTCGCAAGAGATTGTGAGAAAATCCAAGAAAACGGTACTTCTCGCTGCCTTTTACACCCAGGATTTTAACATTCGCCTTGTGCATGCAAATGGCGTTTCTTACCATCTCGTGAACCCGGAATGTGACGAAGTTGATCATTGAATATAAATAAGGTTTTTTACCCGAAAGAGCCATTGCTGCAGCAATAATCGTTGAACTTGCTTCGGTTACACCGAAGTTGAAAAATCTATCCGGATAAAGTCGCTGGAATTTTTCCGCATAATTGAAGCCAACATCGGGAATAATAAACACTATTTCCTTGTCCTTTTCCGCTAGTTCACAGAGGGTGTCAACGAAAGCCCGGCGGTTATCCAAATTTTGCACTATTTCACCCATAATACCAATTTTTGGAGGTTCGACCTACCAAATATTGACGCAATGTCAGGAAGTCGAACCTCCTTGTATTAATTCTTCCATCGCCTCTTTATATTCCTCTTCCGACAAATTTTTATAGTGATAGAGATTTTCATTCTCCATAAAAGAAACCCCCCTCCCTTTGATTGTGTCGCAGATAACCATATTTGGCGAGTCGTTGGAAAAATTATTAAAGGTCCGCTCAATTGCTTCAAAATCGTGGCCGTTTACCCTTTGCACCGCCCAGCCGAAAGATTTTACCCGTTCGTCCAAAGGCTCGATATTTAAAATTTCTTCGGTTTTGCCCATCGCTTGGAGCCGGTTGTTATCAACAAAAATAACCAGATTGGAAAGATTGTGCTGTTTGGCTATTAGAACTGATTCCCAAGTCGTCCCTATTTGCATTTCTCCATCGCTCATCAGGATGTAAACCTTCCCGTCATCTTTGTTCATTTTCTTTGCTAACGCAAACCCCACGCCGGCCGGCAAACCAAAACCCATGCTCCCGCCGGCAAATTCCAAGCCGAATTTTTGATGTGGTTCTACTAAACCGATATAAATCTCTTCATTCGGCCCGCAGTAACGTTCCAAATCTTCTTTGGGAATAACTCCTTTCTCGGCTAGAAAATAGTAAACCGAAGCGGCAACCCAGCCTTTGCTCGCGATAAATTTATCTTTCTTCACGTCCATTTTTTCAAAGAGAACGGCGAGAATATCTATTACCGAGAAGTTCGATCCTATATGACTCGATTGGGCCTTATAGATCATCGCGAGCACGGTTTTCCTCGCGTCAGTCGCGATTTTTTTGTAGTCAGTCATTGAATCTTAATTATGATTTTTTTATTCCATCTCGTCAATTTTTGGAGTTTTGACCTCCCCAATATTGACGTAATGTTAGGAGGTCGAACCTCCTTTTATAAGAAGATTTTTTTCAAAGTTTTGAAGATTATTTTAATATCTGTCCAAAGCGACATTTCCTTAACGTATTTTACCTGAAGCCGGACCTTTTCCGGCCGGATTTTTTCAAGATATATTTTTTCCGCTTCTTCGGTGTTCTTGGCTTGTGAGAGCATTTCTTCTTCGTGCGAATTCCAGAGCGAAGCGTAATCGGTGATGCCGGGGCGTATCGTGTAAACAATTCTCTCCTCTCCTTTGTACATGTTAGCGTATTCCACCACCTCTGGTCGCGGACCGACCAAACTCATGTTCCCAATGAACACGTTTATGAGTTGTGGCAGTTCGTCCAGTTTCCACTTACGCATGAATCTTCCCGAAGGTGTAAGCCGAGGGTCGCTACGCCTGGTGGAAGGTCCGCCGATTTGTTCGGCGTTTTGCACCATGGAACGGAATTTGAAAATTCTAAAAGTTTTCCAATCCTTGCCCATTCTCACTCCGCGATAGAAAACCGGTCCCGGAGAATCAAGTTTTATCCAGATTGCTAAAACCAGGAAAACAGGGGAGAGAATTATAAGTCCCAAGCCGGAGAAGAAAAAATCAAATAAGCGTTTTAGCATTCTACTTATTAAACCACTTATTCAGTCTTCGAAAACCTTCTTTTATTTCTTCAGGGGCGCCGGCGAACGAGAATCGCAGATATTCTTTGCCTGATGGTCCAAAGGCGGCGCCTGGAATGGTAATTACCCGCGCCTCGCGGAGTATCTTCAGAGCCAGTTTGAAAGAATCTATCTTCGGCTTCAGGATTTTAACCATAATGTAATAGGCACCCATTGGTTTTTGGTATTCGACGAATCCCGAAAGTTTGTCCAACTCGCGGCACATTATCTCGCGGTTTTTGGAGAGTTTTTTCACGAACTCGCCTACGCTCGTTTGCTTATTTTTTAACGCCGCAATCGCGCCCTTCTGCGATATCGCCGGCGCGCAGATCTGGAGTGCGTCGTGCACCTTGAGCATGTGGTCTATCAAACCTTCGTCGGCGAAGGCGAAACCGACCCGGTAGCCTGTCATCGCGTATTTCTTGGAAAAGCTCCCGCAGAGTATCACGCGGTCGCGGACGGAGGGGATGCTCGCCGGCGAGAAGTGTTTTGCGCCATCGTAGGTCAGGAAGTCGTAAGTCTCGTCGGTGATTATTATGAGGTCGTGCTTTTTGGCGAATTTCGCGAGCGCGGTCATTTCGGTTTTGCCGAAGACCGCGCCGGTTGGGTTCGAAGGATTGCTGAAAAGTATTGCTCTGGTTCTTTTGGTCAATCTTTTTTCGCACTCCTTCACGTCGAGCCGCCAACCGTTTTTCTCGTCGAGCGGCACGAAAATCGGTTTGCCGCCCCATTGGATGATCTGCTCGATATGGGAAGCGAAGGCCGGCTCGGGCAAAAGAACGTGGTCGCCCGGGTCGATTACGGTCGCAAGAGCGCAGGCAACCGCTTCCTGGCAGCCGGAAGAGACCATAATTTCTTTCTTGGGTTTAATGTTTTTGATTCCTTTGCGACGCGCTAGATCGCGGGCGATGAGTTCGCGGAGTTCGGTGATGCCCGGCTCGAGGGTGTATTTGGCGGTTTCGGTTTCGGTAAGCGCTTTCTTGATCGCCCGCTTTATGAGCGGCGGCGTGTCAAAGTAGGGAATGCCCTGGCCGAAAGAGATGATTTTTTTGTTCCTTGTTCCATATTTCCCGTCGCTTGTTGCTACTTGGTCGGCCAAAATTGACATTTCCTTAATCGGGGAAATTACAATCTCCCGCACCCGTTTGGAAATGTTTTTTGTTCTGAATTTTTTGCCGGCAGCGGCAATAGCGGAACGATTCTTCATATTTATATTTTTTTCAATATCCAAAAATCGACATAGGGCAGTTTCTTTTTTTCTTCAACTACAAACCCAACACTTTCCATGGCTTTTTTGACGTCGTCGGGCTTACGCGTGCCGTCGCCGATTTCCCACTCGTGATCCGGGTCAATAGAAATTTTTCGTCCCAGAATTCTCTTTAAGGTTGGAAACCTCAAAACAAGTGGCTTGTGGCCAAAGAGGGAAGTCATAAATAAGAGATAATGGAGACGGTGGGGAATAGTGA
>DATLZO010000022.1:0-3987 GCA_035573955.1 Minisyncoccota bacterium | reverse complement strand
AATGGAAAGGGAGGTTTAAAGAAAATTAAAACCTCCTTGCAAAAAAAAAATTGAGTTTTCGCCGAGGTGACAAGCTATCCAAAAATTCTCTAACCAACCGAAACTCTTTGGAAAGCGTTCATTCCATCGAGCCATACCTCGCGCGCTCTCACTCGCGAATGCGAGTACTGCCGCTCGGATGAGTTCTCGCCAGCGAGGCGGAAGGATTTGGCGTTCGTTGCTATAATCGCTGATTTTTCCTTGTTCATTCAGAATGTCTGCGATCGCGTTT
This sequence comes from Minisyncoccota bacterium, assembly GCA_035573955.1. GTDB lineage: Bacteria > Patescibacteriota > Minisyncoccia > UBA6257 > GWB1-50-10 > GWB1-50-10. The sequence goes on along the minus strand of DATLZO010000022.1, from coordinate 3,716 downwards.
CTCGCGATTCGCTTCTGCTCGATAAGTGCGCGAATGATATCGTCACCAGGGTAATGCTTGAGCACACCCTGGTTGAAGACGATGTCAAAGGTCTTATGGCCGAAATAGAGCCGAGTGGAAGATTATCTTGCCTTTTAGAAGAAAAAATCGCGCGCAAAATCAAAAAATGTAAAGGAAGTTTTTCTGCTCGGCTTGGATTCATCAGGCGAAAATCAATGGGCGGCTCTGCGAGCCGCCCACGGAATGGCTTCCGAAAGGCCGCGAAATCTGGTTTTGGTGGGTGTGGAAGGAATCGAACCTTCGACCTCTGTCTTATCAGGACAGCGTTCTACCACTGAACTACACGCCCGGAATTCATTACTTAGTCAAATTTAGCTTTTCGAAACCTTGGATGTCAAATTTCATAGCCGGCGGCGGGGTAACTTGCGATCCGGAAACTTCGTCAAACTTCGAAATAAGAAACGAGAAGCTGTAGACAACAAGGAGAGTCGTGATGAGAAGGAGACCGAAAGCAGCAAGGACAAACATGTACTGTTTGTTGGCAACGGGTCGCCTTTTGGCTCTAAACTTTGAAAGAAAACCTAAGCCCAGTTTCATATCATTGACGGAAATAGACACTTCCCGTAACGTTCATTTTCATCGCAGATTCTTCCCGGAAGATGAGGACGCTGTCGACACTCACGAGGTACCGGAAATTCTGGATGTCTTTGAGGAAAGTAAGGAGTTTCATAATGTCACCGCCCAGTTTCAGGTTGAACTTCACAGAACCGAGCTCACTCGCGGAGGGTGCGGTTTCGCCGACGAACGTGAAACCGTAATCGAGCCCGCCGGCGGAGGCGATGGCCTGAAAATCCTTGGAGAGATCGATGAGTTCGTCTTTCTTCGGAACGATATTATGGAGAACGTTGAGATAAGCCTTGGCTTTATTGGTATAATCTGCCCGAAGAGCGGCAAGAGATTGGAGAGAAACCGTCCGCAATGCCAGCTCTTCCCGCGTCGTCACAATTTTAGCTGTGGAATTTTTGATGTTCAGACCGAAAAGAACAACGCCTAAAACCAAAAAGCAGACAATTCCCAAAGCCGCGGAAATTTGAATCACTATTCCCTTTTGCGACGGATTCATTTCCTTAATTTTAGCACAAAACAAGTGGTCTACTCACCGATATACCTAAACCACTGAATTTTCTCGCCGCCTACTTCCACTTCCTCGGTGAACATCGCAAGCGGCCGAACCCACAAATCTCTTCTGCCTTTATAGTGTCTATATTTTCCGAACTTAATCATGTTATTTTCCGTGACACTTTTTATACTTCTTGCCCGAACCGCACCAGCAGGGATCGTTTCTACCTATCTTTTTGCCTAAAGCAGCCTTCGCTCGCATGTTTTCGCTCCGTTTTGCCTCCTCTTCGCGCCCCTTCGCAAACTTACTTGCGTCCCCTTCAAAAAACTGGAAAACGGTATTGAATGTGAGTGTCTCAAAATTCAAGTTGAGCTCAGTATAGAGCTTGTGTGCCTCGCGGCGGTACTCTACGAGCGGCTCGTGCTGTCCGTAGGCGCGGATATTCACTGAATCCCGAAGGGCTTCCAAATTCTCCAAGTGGCTAATCCACAAACTGTCCAAAATACGCACCATATGCTGGCCTATCGCCTGCGCCCGCTCCGGTTCTATTTTTTCCGGGATGGCATTAAGTTTCTGCCTCAACCCGGCAATCTTTTCTTCATCTTCCCGCTTTAAGGCACCGGACTCAATGCCTTTCTTGAATCCTTCCTCGGCAATACCCACGAAATGAGCAAGCGTTTCAAAAAGATAGGGGCGGATTTCGCCCTTTTCCCCCGCTTCCAGAATTTTCATACGTTTGTTGTAAATGGCGATTCGCTGTTTGTTAAGGACGTCGTCAAAGTCGAGAAGATGCCGCCGGATGTCCAAATTCGCGCCTTCAACACGGGCCTGGGCCTGATTCACTGACTTCGAAACCATTCTTGACTCTATCGGCAAATCCTCAGGGAAATTCAGTGTCTCCATCAGTTTTTTAATACGGTCGCCACCGAAGACGCGGAGTAAATCGTCCTCGAGTGATAAAAAGAATTGGGTAGAACCGGGATCACCTTGGCGGCCGCTGCGGCCACGTAATTGATTATCGATGCGTCGCGCCTCGTGCCGCTCGGTACCAATGACGTGCAAGCCGCCTAATTCTCGAACCTTCTCAGCTTCTCCGGGAACCGGCGGATTGCCGCCTAAAACTATATCCACGCCGCGGCCGGCGATGTTCGTAGCTACCGTCACAGCCCCAACTCGGCCGCCCTGGGCGATTATCTCACCTTCCCGCTCGTGATTCTTCGCGTTCAGGATTTCATGAGGCACGCCGACCCGCTTCAGATAATCGGATAAAAGCTCGTTATGGTTGATGGAAGCAGTACCCAAAAGGACGGGCTGGCCTTTTTCATGACGGCGTTTAACATCTTCAGCAACCGCCTTGAATTTCGCGTCCTTGGTCTTGTAAACCACGTCTGCTAAGTCGATTCTAATAAGCGGTTTATTAGTCGGAATGGTCACAACATCGAGACCATAAACCTTGTGGAACTCCTCGGCGGAAGTGGAAGCGGTGCCCGTCATACCAGCGATCTTCTTGTAAAGGCGGAAGTAGTTCTGAATGGTGATTTGGGCGTATGTTCGATTTTCTTCTTTCACCGCCACACCTTCCTTCGCCTCTATAGCCTGATGGAGACCTCCTGAATAGCGCCGGCCGAGAAGCATACGACCCGTGAATTCGTCCACAATTATCACCTCGCCATCGCGCACCACATAGTCCCTGTCGCGCCGGAACAATGCTTTTGCCCTCAAACTTTCTTGTAGGAAATGGACGAGCCGGACGTTCTCCGGACCGAAAATATTATCAATCCCAAGCATCTTTTCCACCTTGTCGATGCCGGCATTCGTGATATTCACCACCCGCAACTTCTCGTCAACAACATAGTCATCTTCCGGACTCAAGCGCTCTGCGAGTTTCGCGAATGTCCGGTAATAACTGCTTGATTCAACATCAGGCGCCGAAATAATCAAAGGCGTTCTTGCTTCATCAATTAAAATGCTGTCCACCTCGTCAATGATGGCGTAATAGTGCTCACGCTGCACCTTGTCACCGAGACGCAAAACCAAATTGTCCCGAAGGTAGTCAAAACCGAACTCGTGGTTTGTGCCATAAGTAATATCCGCAAGATAAGCCTCTCGTCGGCTTATCGGCCGGAGAAATTCTTCAAAAACCTTGAAACTTCCCAATAAGTCTCTTTGTTTATCCAGTTCATTTTTTTGGCCATTCGAATTTTGGTCATTATGATTTATTTCGGATTTAGAATTTTTGATTTCGAATCTTTCCCTGGTATAACTCGGGTCATAAACATAAGCACTATCATGGACTATGCAGGAAACACTAAGACCAAGAGCATAATATATCTGCCCCATCCAAATCGCGTCGCGTTTGGCTAGATAATCGTTCACGGTCACCACATGCACGCCCTTGCCGCTAAGGGCGTTTAGATACGCCGGCAAAGTCGCAGCAAGCGTCTTGCCCTCACCCGTCATCATTTCGGCTATCTTCCCTTCATGGAGGACAATGCCGCCCATGAGCTGGACGTCAAAATGGCGTTGGCCCAAAGTCCGGCGACTCGCTTCCCGCACAAGCGCAAAGGCTTGCGGCAGAAGTGAATCCGTCGATTCC
>DATLZO010000021.1:0-19178 GCA_035573955.1 Minisyncoccota bacterium | reverse complement strand
GGGTTTTTATTTTAACGGAAGTTCCGTCTTGGAGGTCTGTCCTCGCGGTAACAATCACGGCACTTCAGTTGGCCCATGCGGTCCGGCGAGGGTTCGAACGGAAGTTCGGTTATCGCTTTGCCGCATTTGGCGCACTGCCAGTTGCCCTGGTACATCTTCCGCGGGGGAAAACCACCGTTATCCTGGTTAAAAGCCATTATGCTTTTTAATTTACGACCTTCGGATCTTGAAGCAGAATGGCTTTCGCCCCTTACTTAGATATCCTTAACTCTAAGGGTAAAGGTTAAAACTGGCTTTGTCAAACCGACTGTGGTATATTGGCTTCAACAAAGGGATGGAACGCATTTTCACTGCCTTCGTCTTCGTGAGTATTGTCTTGGTCGCCGTTTTCGGCTTTGCGGCTATGAGCCACGGCGCTGGTCATTGCATCGCCTCTGCCATCCAAGGCGCTGTTTGTCCCACAGACAATCTTTTTGGGTTCGCATCATTCCATCTCGGCTTTTTAAAGAATTTCTCAAGCGCTACCTTCGGGTCGCTTGCGGCTGCACTTGCTATCGTCGCGCTTATCGCATTGGCACTCTTCTTGACGGTACTCGAGCCAACAATCCTTTCGATTGTTGCCATTTTGAAAGCCTCCGCCGGAACAAAGGTGTTTTCCGTCGTTGAGAAAATTCGCCAATGGCTCTCTCTTCTTGAGAACAGCCCTTCTTTAGCCCGGGCATCGGGATAATCGCGTTATCAGGCAGACGGCATATCCCGGTGCGTTCCAAAATCCCGATAAGGGATTTTTCTTCGTCTACCTCAAATAATCAATGAAAAAATGAACACAAAATTGAAAACCACGATATTAGTCACTCTTTTTACCGTTGCCGGAATCGGACTGGTGCTTGTCGCAAAACCATCGCCTTCCGGGAACAGCGACTTTCAAGCCTCTTTGGAGTCTGCACTCGCGGCGAGAGAATTGTCCTACGATTTCGGTCGCATCTCGATGTCGCGAGGCGAAGTAAACCGGGAATTTTCGTTCGTGAATTCGGGAAGCAAACCGCTTACCGTGAACAGGATCTACACTTCCTGCATGTGCACGACGGCAACCGTAATTATCAATGGGAACGAGTTTGGCCCCTTCGGTATGCCCGGCCACGGTCTCTCGCGGCCCATCAGTGCGGAAATCGCCCCTGGCGAGGAGGGAAAACTGAACGTTGTCTTCGATCCGGCGGCACACGGTCCGGCCGGCGTGGGGCCCATAGAAAGATTTGTCTATATTGGGACCAACGACGGTGCGACGCTCCGCTTCCGCATTACTGCTCTTGTCACGCCATAGTATGAGGAAAACATACACAATCGCTGTCGCCACCATCCTCGTCTTCGGCCTCTTCGTTTTCTTCCGTTTTACAGAGTCTGGTCAAAACCTTCTCTGGAGCATGTCGGACGGCGGGACGCTTCTTTTACCTCTTATCACGGTTGCAGCCCTGATAGACAGCATTAATCCATGCGCTTTCTCCATCCTTCTTCTCACCATCGCTTTCCTTGTGGGTTTGGGCGGCAAGACCGGCCAAATCCTCAAAATCGGCGGGACCTACATACTAGGACTCTTCGTGGTCTACATCCTTATCGGTCTTGGCATTCTGAATGCGCTCCATCTTTTCAACACGCCGCATTTCATGGCCAAAGTCGGCGCCGCGATACTCATCGTTTGGGGAGTATTTGAGATAGTCGGTGAATTCTTCCCGCGGTTCCCGGTGAAATTAAAGATACCGGATGCAGCCCATCACAAGATAGCCGACCTTATGGCCAAAGCTTCACTCCCGGCCGCTTTCGCGATGGGTATGCTTGTGGGTCTCTGTGAATTCCCGTGCACCGGCGGTCCTTATCTTATGGTGTTGGGTTTGCTCCACGACGCCGGTACCTACGTAAAAGGTCTCGGTTATCTCCTTTTCTACAACATCATCTTCGTCCTGCCGCTTGTTATAATTCTCTTTATTGCAAGCCACGAGGGGTTGCTCGATAAGGTTCGCGACTGGCAAAGGAGAGAGCGGCGTTTGATGCGTTTCGGCGCCGGTGCCGCGATGGTCGTGCTCGGTCTTCTACTGTTTGTCCTCTAAAAGCCCATGGCCATGATTTACGCATTGATATTAATAGCCGCCTTCACGGGACTTACTTGGTTCGCGAACAGGGTGTTCCCGTTCCGGATCTGCCCAATTTGTGCCGGGGTTTCGTTGACTTGGATTCTCCTCTCGGCGGGCGTTCTCGGCGGAGTGCTGCCTATTTCAGATTATGAACTCACGATCGCGATGCTCATGGGCGGGACGGTGGTTGGCATTGCATATCAGGGAGAGAAGGTTTTCCGGTGGGCCGAAGAGAGCATCTTCCGCTTCCGCGTACCGGTTATCGTTGCCGGTTTCGGTCTCGCATACGCAGCCATCCGGAATATCGGCTGGGTCGGTCTCGCCGCGGAGGTTATTGTCCTCGCCGTGGTTCTGTGGGTTTACTTTGTGGCGCCGTACCTCAAGTCTGGGCCGAAGGCTGATCCCGGGGAAGTGAAAAAGCTTGAGGAAGAAATGAAAAATTGTTGCTGAAGATGAATCCCGTTAGTGTTAATCAAAACCCCTAACCAAGATGACCAATGTGAGCAACAACAGATTGTATTTTCAAGGCCAAGGCCGCATGATACGGTCGTGCGAGCACAACCCAAAACTATTAGGATGAAGAAGTATTTGGTTCCAACGCTTCTTATTATCACCATTCTCGGCGCACTTGTCGTTCTCTACTACCTCACCTCAGAGAGGGACAACATCCCCGGCAAATATGATGTTTTCGCCGCCTGCCTCGCCGGCAAGAACGCTACGATGTACGGCGCCGATTGGTGCCCCCACTGCCAAACGGAGAAAAAGGCTTTCGGAAGTTCTTTCCGATTCGTGCCCTACGTGGAGTGCCCCGACGAACCGAAGATCTGTGTTGAAAAGGGGATCGAAGGATATCCCACGTGGATAATGGGCGACGGTAGGAGATTGGAAGGCGTTCAAGGTCTCGAAAAGCTTTCTGCGGAAAGCGGTTGTCCTTTGCCCTGAAATTACCATGCAAAAATACGCAATACCTTTAAGCATCGCTTTCTCTATCCTGATTGTTGCGGGTTCCTTTGCCTATCGCAGTGGTCTTGAAAGTGCCAGTCTCGAACAGGGGGGTGTGGGAGGCGCCTGGCCGCAATGGGGAGACATCGGTAAGCGGCTCGTCGAAGCGGGCGTGATTGATGCACAGAAATTTGAGGACCTCTATGCCGACCGGGGCGGTTTAGGTAAAGAAGAAAAAAAATTACTCTACGGCGATGACAACGGTGCGTTAGTTGTGAATGAAGATAATGCCGGAGTTTTACTAAATCTCCTTTGGGCTTTCGGCATCGCTAACAAGAACCCCATTCTTGAGGAAGGACCGATGATGGATGCCCGTTACGGCGGCGCTGGGCGATTTGCTTCGACTGGCGGTTGGACTCTTGCCCGTGGTAACGCAATGAACCACTATTCCAAGCATCCGATTGTAATCCTCAATAAGGAACAGCAAGATCTTGTCGAACGCGTTTCAAAAGGAATCTACCGTCCGTGTTGCAACAATTCTACTAATTTTCCCGATTGCAATCATGGAATGGCCATGCTTGGGTTTTTGGAGCTCATGGCAGCGCAGGGATTCTCCGAAGAGGAAATGTACCGCCGGGCCCTTGATCTAAACTCGCTTTGGTTCCCGGACACTTACGCGACGATAGCACAATATCTTGCCGGCGAGGGTTTGTCTCTGGAGACCGCCGATCCCCGGGAGATATTGAGCTCAAATTACTCGAGCGCTTCCGGTTACAAGCGGATTCTCGCCGGAATCCCGCCCACGGAGATCCGGCGCGGTTCTGGCTGCGGCGTTTAGTTTTGACAAGGTAGTTATAATGAAAATAACATCTGCTAAATTGAGCGCCGAAGACGGGGGAGAAAGAAATTAAACAATTTGGTAAAGTATATGCACAGCTCAAAAGAAAAATTGCCCACAGTATCTGAATCCCGGGAAAATAAGAGAAAACCCCGCTTTCATGATAGGAATCGCGCCTTTGCGGATTCATTCGCGAAGCAATCCTGAAAGGGTGCGGGGAAAGGTCGAGGAAAAGAAACAAATAATATGCAGGAATTAAACAAAAATTCGGCCAAATGGCTTTCCATTTTGCGGATTGTCACCGGTTGGATGATGTTCTACGCAGGAATAACCAAGGTCATTAATCCTAACTGGACGGCCGCGGGGTACCTGAAGGGCGCAAAGACATTCACCGGTTTCTACCAATGGCTCTCGGGCGAAGGACTCATTGGTATTGTGAACTTCGTCAACGAATGGGGTCTAACGCTCTTGGGTGTGTCGCTCATCTTGGGTATTGGTGTGAGATTGAGCTCGATTTTTGGCGCCATTCTCATGTTGCTTTACTACTTCCCGGCGGCAGAGTTTCCTTTTGTAGAGCACGGTTTTATTGTGGATGACCACATTATCTACGCCTCGGTGTTTGCTTTTTTTGCAGCTGTAAGAGCCGGCCGTTATTACGGACTGGAAAATTGGTGTTCCAATCTGCCGATTTGTTCTAAGTTTCCGAGTTTAAGGTCGTGGCTCGGATAAAAAATTGAAAATAAACCTATGATGTGGAATTGGGGTCAAAATATGATGGGGTGGGGCGGCTTCGGCTGGCTTTTCACGCTTACGTGGATTGTCTGGCTTGTGGTCGGGATATTTCTCGCCGTCTGGCTTTGGCAGAAAATAAACAAGAAATAAATAGAAGTGTTGTCGTCAATTATTAAAGGAGCCGCTAGCGGATTATTGCTCTTGGCCGTTTATTTTACTGTTGTCAGTTTAATTTCTGGCTGGGACTTTGCTTTAAACCAGTTTTCCAGATTTTGGTACTTCATTATTGGTTTGGCGCTGGGTTTTGGGATTCAAATCGGACTTTATAGTTATCTTCGGGCTGCTGTTAACTATCGAGGCAGTAAAAGCGTTGTCGCTGTTTCGGGGACCACTTCAACGGTAGCTATGATTTCTTGTTGCGCCCATTATCTTGCTAATATCCTGCCGTTTATTGGTGCCGCTGGCGTCATTAGTTTAATAAGTCAGTATCAAATTCAGCTTTTTTGGGTCGGCTTGGTTTTTAACATTGTTGGCATAGCTTATATAGGCCGAAAGATAGTTAAATTTCGCGGGTTATGAAAAAAACGTACATCATTGGTGGCATAGTTATTCTTGGGGTGTCTTTTTTAGTTTTAGTTCAAGTTTTTAAAATTTCATCAGATGGCAAAGAGTTTCTGGAAACAACCCCTTTTAGTGAGGCAGTCAGTGAGACAGCCGGCCTAGAGTTGCAGACAAGTGAGGAAGGAGCAGTAACGGTAACCGTAAAGCCGGTGAGTTTATCGGCTGATAGCTGGAATTTTGAGATTGTCTTGGATACTCATTCGGAAGAATTAACCGCCGACCTTACCAAGGTAGCCGTGCTCGTTGACGAAAATGGCAGAGAGTACGCGCCATTAGGTTGGGAGGGGAGTCCGCCGGGCGGCCACCATCGCAAAGGTATTTTGAAATTCAGACCTATAACACCAAATCCTAGAGTAATAAACCTTTTTATCCGCGAAATCGGCGGTGTGGAGAAACGGGAATTTCTGTGGATAACTTCTTCTTGAATTCTTATACCCCATAGGGGTATCATAGATTTATGAAACAAGCCATCCGTCGTCTTAGGTTGATTGCTGGTCAAATTAGAGGTTTGGAGAAGATGGTTCAAGAGAACAAATATTGCATCAATATCTTGCACCAATCGCTGGCCGCAAAAAGAGCTCTCTCCAGTTTTGAAGAACTTATTTTGAAAAACCATCTTTCCACTCACGTTATAAAACAAATGAAGTCGGGCAATTCAAAGAAAGCAGTTGAAGAAATTACCTCCCTTTACAAATTTTCAGCGAGGTAGCGGCATATGAAAAGGATAAAAAAATTATTGAATCGCCTCGGTATTCATATTGAAACGGAGAAAGATTCTGCTTTTGACATTGTCTGCGGCATGGAATTAAAATCGCTTTCTTTAAAGCATTCAAGCGTTCACAAAGGAGAGATCTATTATTTTTGTTCCGAGTCGTGTAAGGCTCATTTCGACGCTGATCCTCAAAAATACACCGGTTAAATGCAATACGCTTGGCTAATGTGGTCTAGCATCTATGAGCATTTTAAATGGCGAAAACTGTCGGTAAAGGTCGGTTAAATTGCATTAAAGCATAATGAATCAAAATTTAGGCAGACTGGACAGGGTTTTGAGGTTCTTGCTGGCTTTCTGGTGGTTGGGGCCCTGGGCGCCGATTTACGATGCGGCTTGGGTGAATATACTAATGGCCGTTATAGGCTGGATTGCGCTTATTGAGAGTTTTTTGGGTTGGTGTTGGCTTCACAGTATTTTCCGGATCGATAACAAGAATCAATAGGACTTGACAAGAAGTTTATAATGAAAATAAAAGAAAGGTCGGATAAATTTTTTTCTGTTATGCAATTAGACAAACAAAAATTTGCTGCGGCCGCCGGCGGGGTAATGAGCATAATTTATTTAGTTTGCGCAATCTTTGTGGTTCTGTGGCCATCTTTTGCTCTAAAGCTTTTCGGTTGGTTGGTGCACTTGGTAAATGTGGAAAAGTTTGCCGGCAATGTCGCCATAACTTTCGGAGGATTTATTTGGGGTTTGGTTCAGGCAATTGTCTACACTTATATCGGTGCTTGGCTTTTTGCCTGGCTGCACAACAAATTTGTCAGGTAAGAATATTTAGTTTCTATGAATCACAATCACGATCAAAAATCGGGTGGAAGTTTCGCTTCTATTTATTACACATGTCCGATGCATCCGGATGTTAAATTGTCCGCACCCGGGCTTTGTCCTGATTGCGGAATGCGGCTCGTGGAAACAGAAATGAAACCGAAGCGCGCAAAGAATAAGTCACATCCGGCAGACGATTACGATAAGCACGCCGGTCACCGGACGACGGATTTCCTGAAAAAATTTTGGGTGAGTTTGATTTTAACGGTGCCGGTTGTTTTTTATTCAAATATCGCCGCGGAAGTTTTGAAAATTAAGATGCCGGCTTTCCCCGGCTCCGATTATTTACCGGCAATTTTCGGTTCCTTTGTTTTTTTCTATGGCGGCTGGATTTTCCTCGCAAGCGGTTGGCGTGAGGTGAAAGCGCGGCTGCCGGGAATGATGACTTTGATAGCGATCGCGATATCTTCTGCCTATCTTTGGAGTGTTTATGCTGTTTTCGCGGGAGCGGAAACACTTTTTTGGGAACTTACCACCCTTATCACTATCATGCTCCTCGGCCACTTCTTGGAGATGAGGGCGGTGCAGACCTCAAGGCGGGCGCTCTCCGAACTTTCTAAACTTTTGCCGGACAAGGCGGAGGTGATAAAAGACGGCAAGAATGAGCTTATTCCACTTAGTAAACTTCAAGTCAGTGACGTCGTTTTTGTGCGCCCCGGTGGCCGGATTCCAGCCGACGGTATTGTGATAGGTGGTGAATCCGACGTTGATGAATCATTGATGACCGGGGAGTCCAAGCCAATAAAAAAGAGGGAAGGAAGCAATGTTATTGCCGGAGCGCTGAATACTGACGGTTCACTTAAAATCAGAGTGACGAAAATCGGCGAGCAGACTTTTCTTTCGGGTGTGATGCGTCTGGTGCGTGAGGCTGAGGCCTCCAAATCGCGACTCCAGGTTTTGTCCGACCGGGCGGCATTTTATCTCACCGTCATCGCTGTTTTTGGCGGCCTCGTAACATTAATTGCCTGGCTCTCAAGTGGCCGGGAAGTTTCTTTTGCTGTCTCGCGGCTAGTTGCGGTTCTCGTCATTGCCTGCCCGCACGCACTTGGTCTTGCCGTGCCGCTTGTTGCTTCTATTTCCACCACTTTGGCTGCGAAGCGCGGATTTTTGGTAAGACAACGACTTGCACTAGAAGCCGCGAGGAACGTTGACATTGTTCTTTTTGACAAAACCGGTACGCTTACCCGTGGATCTTACGGCGTGACCGAAATTGTGGCTTATAATTCCACCACCGCCGACCGTCTTCTTCAGATTGCCGCCTCAGTTGACGCTCATTCCGAGCACTTTATATCTCATGCCATCGTGAAAGAGGCAAAAGGCAAAAATATCGAGCTTTTGGAGGTCAAAAATTTCCAGCGAGTGGCTGGGAAAGGAGTGCGCGGCGCTCTTGAGGGCAAAACTTTTTGGGTGGGCGGCGATGCGATTTTGAACGAGAGTGGTATGACGGTGCCTCCGGATTTGCGTGAGCAAATTAATAAGTTAAAAAATCAGGGCAAGACGATTATTTACGTCACTTCCGACTCGGATTTTTACGGATTTTTCGCTCTGGCCGATGTGATAAGAGACGAATCTAAGGAAGCAATAAACGGACTTAAAAAACTGGGCGTGAAAACCGCTATGGTTACAGGAGACACCGAGGAGGTAGCCAAATGGGTAGCTGATGAAACAGGTTTAGAGGAATATTTTGCCCGTGTTCTCCCGGGCGAGAAAGCAGGAATTGTTAAAAAACTTCAAGCCGAGGGCAAACGCGTGGCGATGGTAGGCGACGGTATAAACGATGCTCCGGCTCTCACGCAATCGGATTTGGGCATTGCGATTGGAGCGGGGACAAACGTGGCGATAGAATCTGCTGGCATTGTTCTTGTCCGGGACGACCCGCGCGACATTACTTCTATCATCAAACTCTCTCGGGCGACCTATTCCAAAATGGTCCAGAACCTCTTTTGGGCAACCGGCTACAACGTCATCGCCATACCCCTTGCTGCCGGCGCCCTTTATTCGCGAGGGATAATTCTCGAACCGGCCCTTGCGGCTGTTCTAATGTCCGCTTCAACCGTCATAGTTGCTTTCAACGCTTTACTTCTCCGCCGCCACGCTATATAATTGAGCGATCAAGGTAATGAAAGATTCGGAATTTTGGATTTTTCTCGTCATAGCTTTTGTCCTCGTTGTTGTGAGCTTCAATTTTGTATTCGCGTCCTGAGGTGGCATGCAAAATGGCCTTAGGACAAGAAATATCTTTAACCCCGATTCGCGGGAGCCGTTCAAACTGAGCCGTTCGAAACTTGAACTTTTCACCGAATGTCCACGTTGTTTCTATCTTGACCGGCGTTTGGGCGTTGGTCGCCCTTCCGGCCCCTCGTTTACCCTGAATTCTGCGGTTGACTTTCTTCTGAAGAAGGAGTTCGACGTCCACCGCGCCCGCGGTTCGCGCCACCCGCTCATGGAACACTACGGTGTGAAAGCCGTCCCTTACCCTTCGGACCGCATTGACGAGTGGCGAGATAATTTCCGGGGAGTGCAGTTTTTCCATCGACCGACTAATTTTGTTGTAACGGGAGCCGTAGACGACGTATGGCTTGATGACGATAAGGAGACGCTCATTGTAGTCGACTACAAGGCGACAAGTACAATTGGCGGCGTGGACATAAACTCGGAGTGGCGAGCATCCTATAAGCGCCAAATGGAGATTTATCAGTGGCTCCTGCGCCGTAACGGCTTCAAAGTTTCAGACATCGGCTACTTTGTCTACGCGAACGGCGACAAGGATAAAGCAGCTTTTGACGGCAAACTGGAGTTCAAGGTGGAGATAATTCCCTACAAAGGAAACGATGCTTGGGTGGAAGAAGCCGTTGTTGCCGCACGCGAATGCCTTTCGGGCAAGTTGCCGCCTCCCGGCGAAAAATGCGAGTACTGCTCTTATAGGGGAGCAGCCGCAAAATACGAGATGGGTGATGTAGAATAAGAAAAAGGGATGATCTACGAGGATATCAGGGATTTCCCAAAACAGTTCGAATGGCGCCTTGAGACGGTGAACGCGGAGAAACTCGGTCATTTCAGCCGATTCGTTGTCGCGGGCATGGGCGGTTCCAATCTCGCTGCCGACCTCCTGCGTATAGCGCGTCCCGATATCGACATCGCGGTTCACCGCGATTACGGTCTCCCGGCATGGGCTAACAAAGACACTCTCGTTGTTTTAAGCTCATTCTCTGGGGATACCGAAGAAACTCTGGACGCTTATCGGACTGCGGCGGAATGGAAGCTGCCAAGGTTCGCCATTGGGGCTGGCGGGAGACTCATCGCGGCGGCGGAAAAAGACGGCGTCCCTTACATCAAATTTCCGGAGATCAGGATTCAGCCTCGGGTTGCCATCGGCTGGAGTTTCCTTGCGCTTTTGAAAGCAGTGGGCGACGAGGAGCTGCTCGCTGAAGCCGCCAATCTCACGGGGAAGATCGACATCGCCGGTTTAGACAGGAATGGTAAGGAGCTAGCCGGTAGATTTGATGGTCTTATGCCGGTTATCTATTCTTCCCAACACAACAGAGGACTTTCCTATGTTTGGAAGATCAATTTCAACGAAAGTGCGAAGATAGAAGCCTTCGCGAACGTATTGCCGGAAGTAAACCATAATGAGATATCCGGTTTTTCCGGCAGCGGCTTCTTTTTCCTTTTCCTCGAGGATAATGGAGATCACCCCCGTATCCTGAAAAGGTTTGCCACCACAGAAAGACTACTCGGTGAGAAAGGTTTTAAGCTCGAAAGGATTGGCCTCGCCGGATCTTCGCCTTTGGAAAAAATCTTTAATTCCGTCATTTTCTCTCATTTCACGGCTTATTACCTTGCTACTGCTCGCGGCGTCGAGCCGGAAGCTGTCCCGCTTGTCGAGGAATTCAAAAGGCTCATCGGTTAGTTATGGAAAGGAGAAAGTTGCTGCTCCTTATTGTCGTCGTCATTCTCGCCGCCGCCGTGTGGTCCTCTTCTGACTTGGCGAGAATTTTTGACGACATCCTTGAGGCATCGGAACGGATAATCGGCGGTAGTAAAGCGGTTGCCGGAACCGTTTTTCTTGCGCTCAACGCTCTTTCGGCAATGTTTGCTTTCTTCTCAAGCGTAATCCTTGTGCCTGTTGCGATCCACAACTTCGGGGTGGCTGCTACATTCGTTCTTCTTATGGGCGGCTGGGTCTTGGGTGGTGTTGCGACATATTTCGTCGGGGAATTTTGGGGCCGACCCGTCCTTAAGTATTTCTTTCGGAAAGGGACTCTAGAACGGTACGAAGACATTATTGTAAGCAGGCTCAATTTCTTCATGGTGTTGCTATTCCGCCTCGCGATGCCGGCCGAGATTCCGGGTTACCTTTTGGGTGTTCTCCGCTACGATTTCAAAAATTACATTGCTGCGACCACTCTCGCTGAATTGCCGTTTGCACTAAGCGCCGTTTACGGAAGCGAACTTTTCTTGAATGACGAGAAGTCAATGTTTTTAGGTGTTGTTGTTGTCATGGCTGCTGTTTTTGCCGTCGCTCTATACATTTTCCGCCGTAAAACGTTAAAATGACGATATGACCGAGAAAGGATTTGAAATTATGGAGGGCGGCGCGGAAGAAATTAACCTCAGCGAGAGGAATAATGCACAATTGCAACTCATGGAACTCATGGGCGCTTCTGACACCGAAGCGCGGATACGATGGATCGACGAGAACTCGGATGCTTTCCGCGAGCTTCTTCGGGATCGGGATTTTCTTGGTTTCATTAGGAGCGGTGATTTTGAAAATGCTAGGGAAATGCTCGAAAATTTTAAAACTGAGCGGCAGGGAAAACAATGAAGCACGAGTTGCCAAAATTGCCATATGCCTATGACGCACTGGAGCCGTGGATTGATGCGCGGACGATGGAAATTCATCACGGGAAGCACCATCAAGGCTACGTGGACAAACTCAACGCCGCTTTAGAGAAATTTCCCGATTTACAAGAAAAATCACTTGAAGAACTTTTCGGCAATCTGGATAATGTGCCGCCGGAAGTCAGGATGGCGGTGCGCAATCAGGGCGGCGGGCACTTCAACCATTCGCTTTTCTGGAAAGTTATGGGACCGAAAACGGGCGGGGAACCGAAAGGAGATTTAGCCGGCGCGATTGAAAAAAAATTCGGCAACTTCGCAACTTTTAAGGAGCAATTTTCCGCCGCGGCGTCGGGAGTTTTTGGTAGCGGCTGGGCGTGGCTTGTAATGAAAAACGGCGAACTAGAAATCATGACGACACCAAATCAAGACAACCCGCTAATGCAAGGGATGAAGCCGATTCTCGGCTTGGACGTTTGGGAGCACGCTTATTACCTGAAATACCAGAACAAGCGGCCGGATTACATCACTGCTTGGTGGAACGTGGTTAATTGGGGAGAGTTAGAAGAAGGATACAAGAGAATTACCGGATAGAATTTTTAGAATCAAAAGACGGTAAATCCTCCATTTTGTACTATATGGTCCAAAATTGCGTTATGTTAAAATTAACTTGAATGGAATTTATAGGGAACAATTGGGACATTATTCTGCGGCTCACTGCTGCTATGGTTATGGGCGGACTATTAGGATTGGAGCGGGAATTTGCCGGCAAGATGGCCGGTCTCCGGACGTATTCCCTGATAAGCGTGGGTGCCGCTCTCTTCGTCATTATTTCCCAGCTTGTGAGTAAGGATTTCATCGGCGTTACCAATTTTGACCCGATGCGAGTCGCTTCCCAGATAATTGTCGGCGTTGGTTTCGTAGGCGCGGGTCTCGTGATATTTCGTGAAGCCGAACACCGGCCGGCTGGCATCACAACCGCCGCTGGTCTCTGGGTCTCCGCCGCAATAGGAATGGCAACGGGCTTCGGTCTCTACGCAGCGGCGCTTTTCGGGACCGCTGTTGCCCTTTTCATCCTTTGGATATTAGCCTACGCCGACAGAAGAATAAGAGACAATACTGAGAGGGAAGGAAAGTGAAAACCGCGGCAAAAGCCGCGGTTTTTTCATTTTTCATTTTTGTCTGCTACCATTTGAATATAGATTCAAGGATGAAAAAGGACCATGAAAAATAAACTTCCAATTTTAATACTTGCGTTTGGCTTTGTCATTGGTGGCTATATTTACTTTTCTTCAACAAAACCGGCATTTGACTTCTCTAACTCCTCGAAAAAATATGCCTTTCCTTTGGCGAATCAAGCACTTGCAGCAAAGTTCGACATTTTGAGCAAAAATGGAAATTCTTCTTGCTCAGTTTCTTTCAGAGATTCTATATCGTCCATGCCCGACGATGCGCGATTGCAGGGCTCTTGTTGCAGCCCGATGAACATACATCGCTACAGCGAGCAAGTTGAGGGGCTAAAGAAATTCAAATCGGTCATTCCGCCAGCGGGCGGAATAGATAAAATTCCCGATGATCCCTACGACATTGAAGCCGGACTCGCCAAAGAGCTTATATCCTACTACGACACGGAGCTTACTGCGGAAGAACAAGGGGCGTACGACTATGCCATGCAAAATTCAAGCGAGAAAGGACCTTGTTGCTGTAAGTGCTGGCGGTGGTATGTTTATGGGGGTTTGGGTAAATACCTCATTAAAAATCATGGTTTTACCGGAGAGCAAGTAACCGAAGTATGGAACCTCTCTGACGGGTGCGGTGGCGACAGTGAGCATTATTAACATGCAGAACGAACAAATTCAAACAAAAAAAGAACGACATGAACTTGCGTATAAAAGAGTGAGAACGAAACGCATGTTAAAAACGGCGGTGTTTTCTGTGTTGGGAATCGGAGCCGTCGTCGAATTAATCTGTTATTCAGCCGCTCGACCAAAACCCCCAGAGGGCGAAGTTGTGTAGCGCGGCGGAATTCATTTATTTATTAATTCAGACAAAAATAACTAATATTATTTATGGAATCATTAGCAATAATTCTTAAGCTGCATACTCCCGAAGAATTAGTGTTCTACTCTAATATCGCACACTGGATTGAAGGCGGAATTTTTCTCATTGTTGCCTTGATCGCCCTCTTGCAGATTTTTGGTTATTGGAAAAATAAACCTTATCTCTGGCCAAGCCTTATTTTAATCACAGGTTTGTTTTTGCCTCTATTTTCTTTTTCCCACCATCTGAACGAGTTGAGGCTTGCATGGCAGGCGACTATTTATGATCCGCAACAGCGGCAGCATATATTCATGGCCATTCTTATGAGTATTGCCGGATTTAGCGAACTTATGCGCCTGAAGTATAAAGGGTCCGGTTGGGGATTTGTTTTGCCTACGGTGCTTGCGACAATTGGCGTTCTTTTCCTCACCCATCCTCAACATGGCACAAGTGTTGCAGTTATACAGGCAATGCTTTTTCATAAATACTTGGGAAAGGTTTTTATTCTATCGGGCGTATTCAGAGGAGCAGAGATAATATGGTCGAATCGAAAATGGCTTGTGTATCCGTGGATTATTTTTCTCTCCATCGCTGCTTTATTATTAATCAACTACCGTGAACCGTCAGGCGCATACATGCCGATAGATCAACATAATATGCCGTAAATGAATCAAGGCGGCTCTATACAATAAAATCTATGGTCAAAAAAATTCAACAACAAAACAAGGAACAATATCAATGTGAGGAGTGCGGTTTCCAGTATGCAGAGAAAGAGTGGGCGGAAAAATGCGAGGCATGGTGTAAGGAACACCACAGTTGCAACATTGAGATAACCTCACACGCCGTTCCTCGGGACGACGAAATCAAAGAGAACAAGCTCAAGCCAGAAGACGTTAAATTTCTGACAAAAATTTTCTACGGTCTTGTTGGTATCGCTTCGTCCCTCGTTTTCTTCCTTGTTCTGTACTGGGCGCTCCGCCTTGATTCGGCAATCACGAATATCATCACTAACACCTATGGCACGCCACTCTACTTTTGGCCGTACGTCATTTTGACGCTCGGAGCAATCGTGCTGTTCGGCGCGAATGCTTCTCTCCTTGTCTACCGCTGGAGAAAATTCGGGCCGCCGAAACTAAAAACCGAGGCGGGCGGCGGGGCCGGAACAATTTTCGGTATTGCCGCCTCTGCTTGTCCTGTCTGTGGCTCAACATTGCTTTCGGCAATAGGAATCGCCGGAGGGCTTGCCGCTTTTCCTCTTGGCGGGCTTGAGCTCAAAGCTCTTTCGTTCGGACTGCTTGCTCTCCCGTTGTGGCTTACGAGAAAAGATTTGAAAAAACTTGAAGCCGGTTGCAAGAGCGGGATATGTCCTTTACCCAAAGACCATTCTTTCAAAGAAGCCGACAGGCCTTGGTTTCTAGGACTTATTGTCGCAGTTATCGCTTTGACTTTTATTGGCTGGAACTGGCTTAAAACCGAACCTATCATTGCCAAAGCACTCGTCCGAAATAACGTCCTCAACTCAAGCGGCAACGCGGTTTCAGAAACAGGAAGCAAGCTTATGGAGGAGGTTATAGCGCAGGTTTTGCCGGAGAAAGGATTCCAAAGCAAAATCGCGCTCGGCGACAGCGTGGTAAAACTGGCGCAAAACGGCGTGATTGACCGAGATAAATTTCTTGCAATTTACGAAAATCGCGGCGGCTTGCCAGATGAACTGAAAAATATATTCGATAGTCCCTCACCAAAACCAATTCTCCTTACTCGCGAGAACTCAAACTATTATGTGAATCTCATGTGGCCGTTGGGACTCTCCAACTACATGTCGTCAAACAAAGAAAGCCCAATCAACGGCAAGTCGCTGTTTAATTTCGCCTCAACCGGCGGCTGGAACTTAGGAAAGGAAGAAAACGGCGGCGCGTACTTCAACAAATTTAAGATTGTTGAGCTCACGCCGGAGCAGGAAGCGTTAGTTACGAAAATCGCACAAAACACATATCGCCCTTGTTGCAATAACTCCACATTCTTTCAGGATTGCAACCACGGTTCTGCGCTTTTGGGACTTTTACAACTTGGCGCGTCGCAAGGTTTGACCGAGGACGAACTTTACCGGGAGACACTTGCATTTAATTCGTTCTGGTTTCCGCATAACTACATTCAAACTGCGCTTTACTTCAAGATGGTGAAAGGTACTGACTGGGACAATGTTGATCCGAAAGTAGTGATGGGGAAGGATTTCTCGGCCGCAAGCGGTTGGTATGCCAATGTTGACGCGGAAATTAAACGACTCGGTCTTATTCCGCAACGAGAAAGTAGCGCGGGTTGCGGAGTATAAATCAGCGCCGTCTTCGCTTTAATGTGGTCGAATTATCTATTTATAACCTTTTGCTTGGATATTAAAAAGATGGGCGTAAGTCCCGTCCAGTTTTAACAATGCCTCATGCGAGCCAAATTCTTTTATTTCACCATTTTCAATGACAGCAATTTTTTCAGCTTTCCGAACCGTTGAAAAGCGGTGAGATATGAGTATGACCGTTCTGTCTTTCGGTAACGCTTCAAGTTTCTCAAAAATTTTTGCCTCTGCCTCCGCGTCAATGGAAGAAGTTGGTTCGTCCAGGATCAAAATTCTTGGGTCGCGATAAAAAGTTTTGGCGAGAGCTAATTTTTGCCATTGACCGATAGATGGCTCAACTCCTCCAGAAAATTCCTTGCCCAGCATTTGTTCGTACCCTTTTTCCCATTCCTCAATAAAAATATCCGCCTCGCTTGCTTTCGCGGCCTCTTTCACTTTTTCTAAAGATGTTTTTTTACCAATTCGTCCTATGGCGATAGCTTCTTTAACTAAGAAGTGGTAATTGCTATAGTCCTGAAAAATTACACCGAGTTGGTAGTACCAGCTTTCTAAATCAATATCACGCAAATCATGCCCGTTGACCAAAATTCGTCCTTCGGTCGGATCGTAAAATCGGCACAGTAATTTCACAAACGTTGTTTTGCCGGCACCATTGACGCCGACTATCGCCAGTTTTTCTCCGGCGGGAATTTTAAGAGAAAAATTTTTGAGAACCAGTTTCTTGATGTTTGGATATGCAAAGGAGACATTTTCAAAAATAATTTCCGGTGTTTTTTGTTGGTCTAAAACTATTCCTTTTTCTGGTCGTTTAATTGCGGGTTTCGTATCAAGTAATTTGAAAATGTCGGTTACAAACAAGCTATCCTGATATTGTCTGCCTAAATTCGCAAAAAGTCCCGACAAAGATTGTCGTAAATCAGCAATAGAAGCCAAGATAAAGGTTAGAGTACCAATTAACAAATTGCCATTTACCACTTGGACGATAAACCAAGTGGCCGCAAAGGCAATCGCTGTCTGCGAAATGATAATTGAAACGAGTTGATAGCCGAGTTTTTTCCTTTCATTTTTCTTTTCTTCATCTTGAAAACTTTGAAAAAGCTCTTTGATTGTTGAGAGGAAATAAGGGATATTTTGGAATAATTTTAGCTCGACAATAGAAGGAAGCCATTGGAAATGGCGATGTAAATCCCAATATTTTCTTCGTACTTCTGCTCTACCACTATGTATTCCCCACACTTGGCGGCCATAACGTACTTCTGCGATAAGTTCGGGGAGCGTTCCCATAAGGATTATGAGAAAAACCCACCACTGCGAAAAAATAATGATTGCAGAAGCAATGATTACTTCTACGGAATTTTGCAGAATGAAAAACTGCCTATCGAGAAAGCTACGAATTCGCCAAGTGCCATTTTCCGAAACACGATTAAACAAATCATTATGTTCCGGATTTTCGTGAATGGCGACGTCAATCTCGCCCCTCTTTTTAATAACTTCAACTTCAAATTTTGCCTCTAAATAAAACCAAAATAATTTGGAAAGATAATTTTGGATTGTAAATAGAATAGAAGGAATAAGACTGGCAAATATTAAAATAGCAATGAGCCAAAATAAATAAGCGGTTACCGTACCACTGCCAGCGATATTTACTAACTCGTTAATTAGAAGCCCGCGAGAGCCAGATTGTAAAAATGGCGTGGCTGATACAACAAGAAAAACAAGTGCAAGGAGCGTAACTTGCCCTTTTTTCTCTTTCCAAATTATTTTGGTCAAGCGAAAACTGTTTTTAATCAGTTCTTTGAAAATTGGCAACGAAATTTTTTGCTTTGTGTTTTCCATAATCAAAGTAAGCTATTTGGCTTTACATCCAAAGCTTTAGCTATTTTCTCAAGGCTCTTTACTGATACATTTCTTTTACCGATTTCTATCCCGGCAATATACGTCCTGTGCAATCCACTTTTTTCTGCCAATTTTTCCTGTGTCAATCCTGCTTTTTTTCTCGCTGTTCTAACTTTTTGGCCAAGTTGTTTACAAATACCATTCATAGGTCGTTGACATTAATATAGCTGTTTGTATATTATAAGTAAAGTAGAATATAAATAACAATATGATAATTCGACCACATTAAAGCAAGGGCGGCGCGGAATTACTCCTTTGCGCGGCCGAATTGGTTGGGTAAATGCAAATTCCTGAAAGTTTAATTTTGGTGCAGAATACTTGAATTAGTCCGAACCACTTTCGCCGCCTGTGGCGGCGAGGATTGCCTCCAGCCTCGCGCGGCTCCGCCGAGCCGGTAACAATTTCAAGTTTTTCTTTGGCGGCAGATTCTTTTATGAAAATTCTTAATTCAAAAATTAAAAGTGGAAACCCCACGCTGCCGAAGCTTTGTGGGGTTTGGGCGAGTCCGACATGATGGCAATCATGCCTCCGTCTCTTTCTCCTCGATGACCTGCCCGGTCCGCGAGTCGATTACCTTCTCCTTGATGTACTTACGAGTCGTGGAGTGGGTACAGAGAAGAGCCATAATTCCCAAGAACGGGTGTCCGAGCGACCATAGAATGACGCAGAACGTCAAACCCGGCCATACCAGGATCCCCATGAAGCACCAGAAGACATTCACTGGGTCCGTCATTTGGAAATCTCCTGTTTTGTGGTTTTCTGTAGCTCGGTAATCGGCTATATCTTTGAAAAAGCTATTCTCAAATATAGCCTACTTTTATCAAGGTGCAGATTAAGCCTATTTCAGCTCAACGCTGGTTAAAATAGCATTTTAGACCACGAAAGTCAAGAGGTGGCGAGCGTCGCCTTTTGTGATTATTTTAAAAAACTTTCTTTCCCCCAAAATCAAAATATGGTTCGCGCCGATGTTTTTCTCCTGGTTCTTTTGCGGTTTTCACCTCTTGGAAAGAGGCGACAATTTCAAGTTTTTCTTTGGCGGCAGATTCTTTTATGAAAATTCTTAATTCAAAAATTATAAAAAGTGAGAGCCACAAGTGGAATGGATTCCACTTGTGGCTCGGGTGCGAGGCATGGGAGCGACTCTTCGGAGCTTAGAACCTAGAAGATCCCGGCGTCGTGGCGGTGACTGCCGGTGTCGTC
>DATLZO010000020.1:0-31796 GCA_035573955.1 Minisyncoccota bacterium | reverse complement strand
CCTGAAATGCTCAGGAAGGAAATCGGTGTTGACGTCAAGCTTGTCGACGAGCCGTTTACTTGCGTCGTGCGCGGGACGGGCATGGTCATCGAGAATTTCAAGAAATACGAGCACCTGCTTGGCAGTTTTTCAAACTTGAAGTTCAACTGACTTCCGGCCATGAAGTCCTTTCGATTTATTCCGGTCATTACAGCGGTAATAGTGTTTCTTTTCGCAGTCTTTTTTTGGCGAGACTCAATTAACGCGTTTGTTTTCCGGAGCAGGGAGATATTTTCCGGCCTTTTTGACGGCAGTTTCAGCCGCGTCGAGTTAGTGAATCTTAGAACCGAGAATAACGGCCTGCGTGCCATACTTCGGGATCTTTATGGTTTTTCTTCGGAAGAAGACGGCGGTTACACAGCAGCCGGCATATATTCCCGCTACCCTTTAAACGACAGGCGGCAGATAGTGATAAACTTGGGTTGGGAGAATGGTCTCAAGGAAGGAACGCCCGTTTTCGCCGCTCCTAACGTTCTTTTAGGAAGGGTAATTTCTGTAAGGAAGACCCAAGCGACGGTGGAGACCGTTTTCGACCCGGAGTGGCGACAAAGCGTCGTTTTGGAAAGCGGTCCTAAAGCGCTTTTGAAGGGCGGCACACCGCCGACTCTTGAGCTTATAAGCAAGGAAAAACCAATAGCGGAGGGTAATATGGTTTTGAATGTCTCGCCGGAATATCCTTTCCACGCCTATTTAGGTTCTATTACCTCCATCGAATCTGTTCCAAACGAAGTTTGGCAAAGAGGGAAGTTAAAGACGCCATACGAACTCGACGAATTGAACTCTGTCCTGGTCGCGAAAAATTTTCCGTAACGGATTGCCGATGTTGAAGAGTTTTGTACAGGTGTTTATAGTTCTAGCGTCACTCTTCATCGTCGCGGGGTACCGCCTTTTCGACATCGGCGGCATAGCACCGAATATCCTTCTTGTCGCGCTCGTCCTCTTTGTCCTGAATTCCCGACGATTCACCTTCGTACTCGCCGAAATCCTGTTCCTTATTGTTTTCGCGGTTTTTTTTACACCGCAATGGACATCATTTGTTGTGGCGGCAGGCGTGATCGCGCTCGCGGTCTTTTTCCTGAAAGATTCCCTGACCGGCACCCGTTTCCTAGATTTTTTGGGAGCTGTGCTTACGGGAACGTTTGTTTTCTATCTCGTCATTGGCATTGCGCGCCTTTCTTCGCTCCCTTTTGCGGACATTACGCTTGAGGCGCTTTATAATTTGATCCTGGGTTCTGTACTTTGGGTTGCCTTGGACGGCAAAATAGTGATTCGATCATGAAGAGGGACATAGATCTGGAGGACATTCTTACCGACCGTTTCCAGGAAAATGATCTCCTGGAAGTTCCACTGAGTGATGGTGTTTTCCGCACCTTCATTTTCACGGTCGTTGTCGTCATCGGTTTCGTCATCTTCCGTATTTGGGATATCAGCATTCTAAATCACTCCTTTTATAAAAGCCGTGCCTCTGCCAACATGAGTTTCATGGAAGTGAAGCGCCCAGCGCGAGGGCTTATCCTTGATCGCAACGGAGAGCCGATTTTAGAGAACGAATCGGCGATAGCGGCTTATCTCATACCCCACGATTTACCTACAGCCATTGATGAACGTGACCAGGTTTTGAAAAGAATAAGCGCCATTCTCGGTATCAACGAAGCGGAACTCAAGGCGAAGATAAGGGATAAAGATTGGGCCTTCAGCGAAAAATTAGAGATAGCGAGCAATCTTGGCTACGAGGAAATTGCGGCGGCCGAATCGGAGGTGATCCCCGGCCTTTCTGTGGAGTCAGTTTTCCGTCGTAGATCCAAACCAACCGGTGTCTTTTCACATATTGTCGGTTTTACAGGCCTTGTCGATGACAATGACCTTGCGGAGAACGAGAATTTATTCATCGACGATGAGGTAGGTAAAGCCGGTTTGGAGGCGCAATATGATGCTTATCTCCGCGGTAGAAATGGGCGTGAGATTATCCTACGTGATGCAAAAGGTGATGTGAAAGAGAAAACGGAGGTTACACTCGCCGAACCAGGTAAGAACGTCGAAACGTTCATCGACAGGGACTTTCAGGAGTATTTCTATGGACGTCTAATTGCTGCGCTCCGTGATCTCGGCCGCGACGTTGGTGTGGGACTCGCGCTCGATCCGAGGAACGGTGAGGTACTTGCTCTCTTTAGCATCCCGGGCTTTGATGTCGGTAATGTTTCGGCCTCGCTAGCGAAGCCGAACGAACCTTTCTTCAACCGGGCGATCTCCGGGCTCTATAACCCTGGTTCTACTATCAAACCACTTGTCGCTGCGGCTGCGCTCGCCGAGAACGTCATCGGTCCCAAAAACGAAATATACTCCGCGGGTTACATCGAAGTGCCGAACCCGTACAATCCGGAAAATCCGAGTCGATTCTTGGACTGGAAAGCGCACGGCTATGTGAATTTGAGGTCAGCACTCGCTCGCTCCTCTAACGTATATTTCTATGAGGTGGGTGGCGGTTTTGGGAATCAGATTGGTCTAGGAATAGAAAAGCTCCGGCAATGGTGGCATAAATTCAAGCTAGACGAGAAAACGGGGATAGACTTACCTGGCGAAAAGGCCGGCTTTTTGCCGAGTCCCGCCTGGAAGGAAAAAAGATTTGGCGATCCCTGGCGCATTGGCGACACCTACAATGTTTCGATTGGTCAGGGAGATCTTTTGATGACTCCTATCGAACTCCTAAACTATATCGCTTCTATTGCAAACGGCGGTAAATTCTACCAGCCGAGGGTAATGAAGAGGATAGTGGCGGAAGATGGCTCGGAAATCATAAAGAGCGAACCAACTGTGATAGGTGATTTGAGCGCCGAACTCGGCCTCGAATTTCAGGAAGTGCGGGAGGGAATGGAAGACGCCGTCCGACAACCCTATGGCACCGCCTATCTCCTCGCTGATCTGCCATTTGCCGCCGCAGCGAAGACCGGTACTGCCCAAATCCAAAACAATGAGAAGGTGAACGCTTTTTTCGTTGGTTATGCCCCGGCCGACGATCCCGAAATCGCCATCCTAGTCCTTGTTGAGAATGCCAGGGAGGGTAGTTTAAACACTGTTCCGGTGGCTAAGGACGCCCTTATGTGGTACTATGAGAACCGAATTAAAAAACAAAAATAATGATGGAAATAACGTATCTTTCTCAAGAAAAGTATGAAACTCTGAAAGCGGAACTCGAGGAGATGAGAACTAAGGGTCGGCAGGAGATTGCCAAGCGCTTGAAGCAAGCCAAGGAACTCGGTGATCTTTCTGAGAACGTCGAATACCAGGAAGCGCGGGAGCAGCAAGCCCGGCTTGAGAAGAATATATGCGAGATAGAGGAACTTCTCCGCACCGCCTCTATCATCAAGAGTTCGGCAGGAGCTGCCACGGTTCGCATCGGCACAAAGGTAACAGTTGAAAAGGACGGGGAGAAAAAAACATATTCCATCGTTGGTTCCAACGAGGCGCGGCCGGATATGGGGATGATTTCCAATGAGTCGCCTGTCGGTCGTTCGCTTCTCGGCCACAAAGCGGGCGATATTGTTAAGGTTGAGACCGGGAGCGGCGTCAATACTTACAAGATAATCGCTATAGAGTGATATGCTTGAGGACATATTGCGAGAACGTGCAAAAAAGCTCGAGGCCTACAGAAAAATAAGCAACCCCTATCCGGCCCGGGTGAAGCGTGATGCAACGCTCGCCGAGGTCGCTGAAAAATTCTCCAAACTGGAGAAATCTAAGAAACCTATTTCTCTCACGGGGCGGATAGTTTCTTTGCGTGACCAAGGGAAGATAATTTTTGCTTCCGTCTATGACGGCACTGGCCGCCTGCAGTTTGTTTTCCGGAATGAAGACACCACTGGTTTCGACTTAGTGAAGCGGACCTTCGAAGCGGGTGATTTTGTGGAGGCGACAGGACCGCTCTTTAAAACACAGCGCGGGCAAATGAGCTTGCTCGCGAAGAAAGCGCGTCTCATTGTTAAAAGTCTGCGGCCGCTGCCCGACGAATGGTACGGTGTTGAGGATGTGGAGACGCGCCTGCGGCAAAGATATCTCGACATTCTTTTGAACCCTGAAACAAAAGAGATTTTTGTGAAAAAAAGCCGTTTTTGGGATGAGGTGCGTGATTACATGAAAAAGGGCGGCTATTTGGAAACTGAAACGCCGGTTTTAGAACCTGTTCCCGGCGGAGCGGAGGCGGAACCATTCGTCACACATCACAACGCACTTGACACCGATTTTTACCTGCGGATATCACTGGAACTCCCTTTGAAGAAACTTTTGGTTGCGGGTTACGAAAAGGTTTTCGAGATAGGTCGCATTTTCCGCAATGAAGGTATCGACCGAGAACATCTTCAGGACTACACCCAAATGGAGTGCTACGCCGCCTACGAGGATTACCATGACATGATGAAGTTCACAGAAGGTCTCTACAAGTCGGTGATAAAGAAGACGCTTGGGACTACAATTTCCAAGTCCAGCGGCAATACCGTGAATTGGGGCAAAAAGTGGCCGCAGGTGGACTACTACGAAATTTTCAGGAAAGAAGCAGGCCTTGACCTCCGTGTTGCGACGCGAGAAGATCTTTTTCGGAAGGCGAAAGCTTTAGGCATCAAGACTGACGCTAAGATGGGTAAGGGCCGGCTAATCGACCTTGTTTTCAAAAAAACTGCCCGGCCGAAGCTTTGGGATCCGTGTTTCCTTATGGATCCGCCGGTTGAGATTGAACCGCTTGCGAAGCGGAGCGAGAAAGATCCGGGGCGGGTGGAGCGTTTTCAGATATTCGCCGCGGGCACCGAGCTCGGTAAGGGTTTTTCAGAGTTAAATGATCCAGTTGACCAGCGTCGCCGTTTCGAGGAGCAGATGAAACTGCGAGCGGCGGGCGATAAGGAAGCACAGATGCTCGACGAAGAGTTCCTCACCGCGCTCGAGTACGGCATGCCGCCGGCTTCTGGTTTTGGCATGTCCGAGCGGCTTTTTGCGGTTATTATGGATAAGCCTGTAAGAGAAACAGTAATCTTTCCTCTAATGAGGCAGAAATAAAATGTTGGATATAAATTTCATCAGACAGTATCCGGAGGAGGTGAAGAGTGGATTGAAAAGGAAGGGTGTCGACCCCAAGCTCGTCGACAAGTTTCTTAGGTTGGATGAGGAATGGCGTGCGAAGACGGCTGCTTTGGATCAGTTAAAGTCGGAGCAGAACAAGGTTAGCGCAGAGATAGGAAAGAAGAAATCCGCACACGGTATGAGTCAGGCAAAGCTTTTGAAGAATCGTATTAGTGAAATCAAGAGCGAGTACGACGAGATAGATGCGAAACGGAATGAGGTGCTTGCACTTCTGCCAAACTTGCCTGCACCTGAAGTACCAACGGGAGAGGGTGAAAAAGACAATAAAGTTGTCCGCGAAGTAGGCGAGAAACCGACGTTTGATTTCAAACCGAAGGACCATCTGGAACTCGGGGAGGCGTTGGGTATCCTGGACTTCGAAGCGGGGGCGAAGGTTGCCGGTTCGGGATTTTACTATTTAAAGAATGACGGCGTGCTTCTCGAGCTAGCTCTTGTCCGCTATGCTCTGGATTTTCTCGCCGAGCACGGTTTTTCTCTTTGGTTCACGCCAGACCTTGCTCGCGAAAAATTTTACCTAGGCACTGGCTATTCGCCGCGCGGCCCTGAGGCGCAGACTTACGAGATAAAAGACTCCGACTTGGGTCTCATCGCGACCTCAGAGATATCCCTGGCTGGTATTCACTCTGACGAGACTCTCATAGAAACGGACTTACCTCGCTTTTATGCTGGCTATTCTCACTGTTTCCGCCAGGAAGCGGGCGGTTACGGTAAATATTCAAAGGGGCTTTACCGCGTCCATCAGTTCACGAAGGTGGAGATGTTTGCGTTTACAAAGCCGGAGGATTCGCCCGAGGTTCACAGAATGCTTCTAGAAATGGAGGAAAAGCTCTGGCAGGGTTTGGGGATTCCATACCGCGTCGTTGAGATGTGCACGGGGGATCTGGGGGCGCAGGCGGCGCGGAAGTTCGATCTGGAAGCCTGGATGCCGGGTCGGGGCGACTACGGCGAGATAACTTCCACTTCGAACACCACTGACTATCAAGCCCGGCGCTTAAATATCAAATACAGGAATGGCGACGGCAAATCCGTCTTTGTCCATACCTTGAACGGAACTGCTGTTGCGACCTCGCGAGCCATTGTCGCAATACTTGAGAACTACCAGACGAAGCAGGGAACCATCAGAGTTCCAAAGATTCTCCGTGACTATGTCGGCAAGCTTGAGATAGGATAAGGATATGGACGAGCTTGTATTCCAAAAACGCACGAAGAAATTGAGAAAAGCGGTGGTTTTATGGTCTTTTATTCTCCTTATTTTGGGCGGAGCGCTCATTGGCGCTTCGTGGTTTGTGCTCTACGGCGATTTCTTTAAGGTAAGGGAGTTCGAAGTGATCGGTTCGCGGTCGGTGGACGGCGAACGATTCCTGAATCTGATGAAGAATGAAATGTTTTCGGCTTCACTCTCGCGGGCGATTTTAGGTCCGGACAACATTCTTTTCTGGCAGTTTGGCGGGAGACCCGAGTCATTACCCGAGTTGCCGATCGTCTCTGTCGCATCTTTAGACGTGAACCTTGCCGAGCGGAAAGTGGCTGTGAAAGTTATGGAAAGGAAGATAGAGGGTATAATCTGCCGAGGGAAGGATGAATGCTATGGGTTCGATGACAAGGGTGTCGTTTTTTCTGTTGTGCCGCACGTGGAAGGTTATCTCATTTTAAAGATAGATGACCAAAATTCACGGCCGTTTGTTCTAGGATCACTATTGTTCCCCAGGGATGAGTGGCGAGAGAATCTTTTCAAGACGCTTTCGATTTTTCGGGATAGAGATATCACCGTTTCCGCTGTCCGGGTGAAAGATTATCGATTGGAGGAATGGGAAGCCGAGACTGCCGCAGGACTTAAGTTCCTCTTCAGTTTGGACTTCGTGCCGGAGAACCTGGGTGGGATTTTGGAGAACTTGGACGAACAGTTTGACTTCGGTAAACTTGCGTATTTCGATTTCCGCGTCCCTAACAGGATTTATTACAAGTAGAATTCTCTTTCTCTTTTCATGCCAGATCTTCTCAACTATGGCAATTTCGTTCGCTTGGGGCGACTTTAATCCTTCGCTTTAATATTATTTCTAGAAGTCGAGCATAACCTTAAATCATTGACACGGAGGTCTTTTTGTGCCAGCCTTTAATAAGATCTAGTTCACAACCTTTTCAGGCGAGGTAGCAATGAACCGGGAAACGGAAAGGAAGATTGACGAGCGTTGGATCCAGTTCCTGCGCAACGGGCCGCAGAAGGATGACTTCATCCGCGTTATTCGGACGGTTCCGATGCTCCGCCGGCAAGCCTGGCACGAGCTTATGGAAACCGGCCGGATGGACATCCCGTCGAAGGGTGAACTCATCCTCCTCATGGAGGAAGTGCCTGACCTGCGCGAGGAGATCTGGCAGTGTCTCCTCCGGTTCGACAACCTGGTGCGGGACGAGCTCGAGTATATCATGGAGCATGTCCCTGATTACGCGGACGCGGCGATGGCGCTCATGCCGCCGCCGAAGGACCAGGTCCTGAAGGAGCTCGAGTCGCTTTCAATGCAGTAGGTAGCGGGAAGAAAGAACTCGCAACAGCGGAAGCCCCCGGGTGGAAACACCCGGGGCTTTCTATTTTCAAAACTTATAGATGAAAATCGAGGTACCGGCGCGGGCGACGGGTTCCATGCCGCGAAGCCAGGAATATTCATCCTCGGGTTTGCGGTTCAATTCCGGATCGGCTTTGGCAAGCGCGCCCTGGAGGGTGTTCACCGAAACGGCCAGCCACTCTATATCTTTTTCTTTAGGACTACCCTTAGCTGACCACCAACCTTCGTAGGTATTGCCCAAATAGTGTTTAGGATTGCCTCCGCCGAAATAGTCAACGGCTATTTTTTTAATATTATTCTCCTCAACGAAGGTTTTGAGCCGTTTCAAATCCTGACCCCAGTCGTAGTTCGAATCCGTGACATATTTGTAGCCGTTCTTCGTACCACCCCCGATTTCGTTGAAATACGAAAGGAAATATGGACTTGCGGTGAATGTTCCCACTGCGTACCAAGCGAGAAGTGTAAAAATGATGCCAAACTTGAACAATGTTTTTATAGCCGTTCCGATACGAGTGAAACTAATCTTATTAGCCGTCCATGATTTCAAGGCGCCGGTTGAAAGGATGTAGATAAAGGGAAAAGTGGGCAGAAGATGGCGGATACCAATATTCAATGTGCTCCGCATGCTTTGGAACCAGTAAACGATTATAAAGAGGAACATAGCTGCTTCGGCAAGATTCACGTTCAGGTAGTCGGCGAGACTGCGGAATCTGAGATTTCTAAAGCGGAATTTCGAAAGGGCAATCGCGGCGGCAAGCAAAACAATAATGAGGGAAGGGAGCGGTTCCTTGAGCAGGAAGACGGCCGGGAAGTAGTACCACCAGCCATGTGCAGAAAGGTCGCCGAGGAAGAAAGCTGTGTTACCGCCGGCGGCACGCTGGAGGATCATAAGCAGGCCGTAGAGGTATTGCCCGAAAGGACGAAGAAATTCGTTTTTAATGAGGGTGATGTCCAGGTTAACAAGCGCTCTAGGTTCAAAGGACGCAAGGACAGACGAAACATCGGAAAGTTGCCGCTCGGCCGGGTAGTTCAAGATAAACAGAAAATAGACGGCGTAGACTACGGTGGAGGCGACGACGAACGCGAGAAGCAAGCGTTTCATCGGAATTACGAATTTACCGGCGGCGATGCAGTGGATAGCCGTGACAACGATAAAAAAAGGAATAAGGAGAACATTGGAGAATTTCATGAGAAGCGCCGTTCCCAAAGCGAGACCGGAGAGCGTTGCCATTTTCCTCGTGGGATGAGTGAGCATCTTTGTGAAGGTGAATGTTGAAATGAGGACGCCCAACGTCGCGCCGATGTCGGTGGTGACGTAATGGCCATGAGCAAGGACGGTAGGCGAGAAACCGAAAAGGAGAGCGGGAACAAACGCCCAATTCCGGCCAAGAAGCTCAAGCGACCAGGTGTAGATGAGAATGATGGTGATTAGCGTAATTATGATTGGGAAAATACGAGCTGCCCGCACGATATCGTCCGGGTCATTACCCGAACTGTAGAGGAATCGCGAGCCCATATCCCACTGGCCGTTCACTTCGTTCTGCCAGCTATCCGCTTCGATTGGGAAGCGCAGGTTCATAAAAAGGAGCGGCAGAGCCGAGAGCGCTTTCACGAGCGGTGGATGTTCTGGATTCAAGCGGTAGTCGAAATGCCTCACGTAGCCGAAGCCCGCAGCAATGTGGGCCGTCTCGTCGAATATCGCCGTCTCGTTCCACGCTGCATAGAACATGAACAAACCGGAGATGACGACTATCGCCGCAATCGGAAGAATTTTTCGCATCTTTGTTATAATTATAATACCTTGAAGAAGAACGGTTTCACTTTAATCGAGGTTTTGATCTATACCGCCATTTTTGCCGTGAGCGCGGTGTTTCTGGTTGGCATTCTCACTGCTATCACTCGTGTCCAAAGCCGGCAAGCATCTGTGAACGAAGTGAATGAGCAAATATCCTTTGTGAATAATACTATCCAACGTTTGGTGCGGAGCGCGAGCCTGGTGGATATGGACTCCGGTAGTGCCACGACAACACTAAAACTCAGAATGGCATCGTCTACTCTCGATCCGACATTGGTTTACGTTGACGCTTCATCGACCGCCATTTATTTACAGGAGGGGACTTCGACTGCTGTGGCACTCACCGATTCCAAAGTTTCCATTGTTAGTTTTCTCGCTACCAAATTTGAGAATCCAGGCGG
Organism: Minisyncoccota bacterium; assembly: GCA_035573955.1. Taxonomy (GTDB): domain Bacteria; phylum Patescibacteriota; class Minisyncoccia; order UBA6257; family GWB1-50-10; genus GWB1-50-10. The sequence continues at coordinate 21,876 of DATLZO010000020.1, read as the reverse complement.
CCCGACTATTGTTCAGGTGGACCTGGCAATGGAATATAACACCGAAAACATCCAGGCAAAGGCAGCACGGAGTTTGAAAACAGCTATTACTAAGATATCAGCTGCCACTTTCGATTCCGGCGTCTATCCCAACGCCAACAACAGTTATGATATCGGTAGCGCTGCCTATTACTGGAAGGACGCTTATATCCAAGGCGGTATTGGTCTTGGTACGGCCCCAGTTTCGGCGGTGAAAATAAAATCTAATGGTGATATCGGTTTCGCGAGCTCTTCGGCCGGTATAATATTTGTCGCTCCTGGCGGCAGCTGTTTCAGGTTGTATCTTTCTAATTCCGGCAACGTCGCCACGACGACTGCCGCTTGTCCGTAGATTATCCCTTCGCTTTAATTCTTCTTAGAACCGCGGTCGGTTGCCCGGTGATTTTCTTGACAACGGCTTGTTTTTTAACCTATAATTTTGAGGCCCAAAAGGCTTATGGACAAAAAAGAGAAGGAACCTACCGATCTTGAGAAGTGCCAGAGGGAGCGCGACGAGTATCTTGCTGGTTGGCAGAGGGCGAAGGCGGATTTTTCAAATTACAAGAAAGAGGAAGCTCAGCGTTTCGCCGATTTTGCTAAGATTTCCCAAGAGGCGCTCGTCGCCGAACTCATCGCAGTTCTCGATAGTTTCGAATTGGGGCTAGCGGTGTCCGGCAGCGATTCCGCTTCTGAGAAGGGTATGCTTCTCATAAAGAACCAACTCGAAGACACTTTGAAAAAATACGGATTGGAGAAGATAAACGTCGAAATCGGAAAGCCCTTCGATCCGAAACTTCAAGAGGCGATTGCCGAAGTGGAATCCGAAAGGCCACCAGGAACGGTAGTAGAAGTAGCGGGAACGGGTTATCTCTTGGGCGGTCGGGTATTAAGACCAGCAAAGGTTAAATTATCAAAGCAACATGGCTAAAATATTGGGTATAGATTTAGGAACAACGAATTCCGCGATGGCCGTTGTCGAAGGCGGCGAACCTCGCGTTTTAGAAAATGCCGAGGGTAACCGAACGACACCTTCCATTGTCGCGATCTCGAAAACTAACGAGCGCCTGACGGGACTTCTCGCCAAGCGCCAGTCGGTGGTTAATCCCAAGAACACCATTTTCTCCGTGAAACGTCTTATCGGACGGAAGTTCACCGATCCGGAGGTAGAACGTGACAGGAAATGGCTGCCTTACGAAATAAGGAGTTCTAAACACGGCGGCGTGGAAATAAAGATGGGTGACCGGTGGTACACTCCGGAGGAGATTTCGGCTATGGTTCTTCAGAAACTCAAGGCTGACGCAGAAGCCAAACTCGGCGAAAAAATAGAAGAGGCGGTTATCACTGTTCCGGCCTACTTCGATGATTCTCAACGGCAGGCGACAAAAAATGCCGGCGAGATAGCCGGTTTCAAGGTAAAACGGATAATAAACGAGCCGACAGCGGCTGCTTTGGCCTACGGACTCGACCGTGATAAGGACGAAAAGATAGTGGTCTATGATTTCGGAGGCGGAACATTCGACATTTCTGTCCTTGAGGTCGGTGATAATACGGTTGAGGTTAAGGCGACCGGCGGCGACACTCACCTGGGTGGCGATGATTTCGACAAGAAGATAATCGAGTACTTGGTTTCCGAGTACAAGAAACAGGAGGGTATAGATATTTCGAACGATGCACTGGCTTTGCAACGTCTCAAGGAGGCAGCCGAGCGAGCGAAGCACGAACTCTCGACGGTAATGGAGACGGAGATAAACCTCCCTTATATAACTTCCGACGCTTCGGGACCAAAACATTTTCTAATGAAGCTCACTCGGGCGAAACTCGAAAATCTTGTAAAAGATGAGATTGCCCGTTCTATCGAATTAGTGAAGGAAGCGGTAACCGCTCCGGCGCCGAAAGGAGCCGGTCTGAAACTTTCCGATATCGACGAAGTCGTTTTGGTCGGCGGGCAGACGAGAATGCCTGCCATTCAGGAGGCAGTCGCGAAACTTTTCGGTAAGGAAGCACACAAAGGCATCAATCCCGACGAAGTGGTGGCGGTTGGCGCCGCTGTCCAAGCGGGTATTCTCCAGGGTGACGTAAAAGATGTTCTCCTCTTGGATGTTACTCCTCTCACTTTAAGCATCGAAACTTTAGGCGGTATCGCGACGCCGATGATACCGAAGAACACGACTATCCCGACTTCGAAAACACAAATTTTCTCGACCGCTGCTGACAACCAGTCGTCAGTTGAAATTCACGTGGGTCAAGGGGAACGGCCGATGATGGCCGACAATAAGACTCTTGCCCGATTTATTCTGGACGGCATACCGCCTGCCCCGCGTGGAGTTCCACAGGTGGAAGTGACATTCGATATTGACGCGAACGGAATCTTGAATGTGAGCGCCAAGGACAAAGCGACGGGCAAAATGCAATCGGTGAAAATTGAAGCCTCGACCAGTTTGAACAAAGACGAAATAGAGAAGTTGAAGAACGAGGCAGCCGCCCATGCCGCCGAAGACGAAAAGAAAAAGAGATTAGTAGAATTAAAAAATCAATCCGAATCCCTCATTTATTCCGCGGAGAAGGCGCTCCGGGAGGCAGGAGATAAAATAGCCGCCGATATAAGAGCATCAGTGGAAGGAAAGATAAACGACTTGAAGGACAAATTGAAGACCGACGATGAAGCTTCAATAAGGAGCTCTTTTGAAGAAATGCAGAGGGAAATCCAAAAAGTGGGTGAGGCATTGTATAATGTGAAGAAGTCCGAACCAGAAGGAGAGGACCATAATGAGCCCCCTCGAGATAACTAGAGAAGGAAAAGAAGAAGAGCAAGACCGCAGTCTTTGGAAGACTCTTATTTTTGCCGTTCTCGCCGGAACTTTCCTTTTTTTCGGGATAAACTCTTGGAACAAGTTTCTCGCCTCTATCGATTCCTTCGACGCGCTTTGGAGTTTTGCTTTCTTCTCCCTGTTTTTTGTTCTCTTCGTTCTCCAGACCTTTTTTGTAAAGAGCCGCGTGAGGATAGCATTGCTTTCTGCGCTCCAAGCTCTCGTCGCCGTTCTGCCTTTCTATTCGCAAATCTTTGGTCCGGAGACGCCGATTTATCTCCTCGCAGGCGGAGCGGTCCTTATGTTAAGTTTCCTTTTCGCCTCCTTCCGAGGCCAGAGTGCCCTTTCGAATAGTTTGGAAGTGAAGTTCTTTCAAGTATCGCGGAGAATTCTTACGCGGGCCGTCGGAGGTTTGCTAGTTTTCCTCGCCGCAGTTTTCTACACTAACTACTTCATTTGGGGGAATTTCAACAAAGACCTTGGGCGCAAGATCGTCGACGAGGCGCTTGTCGCTGCAAAGCCCATAGTCAAAACCTTCATGGCGGTTGATTTTACCCCGGAAGGCACAATCGGTGATTTTCTCCGAGCCATCGCGGAAAAGGAATTGCGGCGCCTCCAACCCTCGAATGAAGATGTCTCGGGAGGCGTAGATTTTCAGCGGTTGCCGAAGGAAGAGCAGGACAAAGCAATTCGCGCTGCCATACCCTTGCTTTCAGACCAGTTGCAGAAAATATTTGGTGTTTTTAACAACGATGACAAGATCCAAGAAGTTGTCTTCCGTTTCGTTCAGAAATATCTAGCCGGACTAACGCCCGCCGCGAGGTCGTTTTTGAACGTCGGTGCCGCCTTATTACTTTTCTTTATTCTAAAGGGTTTCTTTTTCTTCATTTATTGGCTTATCGAGATCGTCGCTTTTCTTACTTTTAAATTCTTATTGATATCAGGTTTCGCTTATATTACCTTAGAATCAAGAGGTCGCGAGTTTATAATGCTCTCATAAACAGCATGGAGGACTATTACAAAATATTAGGTGTCAGAAAGGAGGCAAGCGAGGACGAAATAAAGAAAGCTTTCCGCCGACTGGCTCACAAGTACCATCCTGATAAGGCGGGCGGCGACGAGGAGAAATTCAAGAAGATAAACGAGGCCTACCAAGTTCTTTCCAATAAGGATAAGCGGGCCCAGTATGATCGCTTCGGCCGCGTTTTTGATGCCGGCGGAGGCAACTACGGCGGCGATGGCTTCAGCGGCGGGGGTTTCGGTGGTTTCCCGGGTTTCAATTGGGACGTGAATTTCGGTGATGATTCATTCGATTTAGGAGATGTGTTTGAGAGCTTTTTCGGCCAGTTCCGTGGCGGTGTCCGGCGTCAGACTTATACCTACGGTTCCGACGTAGAATTGAGAGAGGAGATCACGCTTGAAGAAGCATTTTCGGGGATGAAAAAGAAAGTTAGCTTCATGACCAAAGTTTCCTGCGGCGAATGCGGCGGTTTGGGCTACGATAAAGCGAAAGGGTTTGTAACTTGCACCACTTGCCAAGGACGCGGTGAGATCAGGGAGCAGAAAAAAACCTTTTTCGGTAACTTTGCCCAGGTGAGGGCATGTCCCGTCTGTTTTGGCCGGGGTGAGGTACCCAGAAAACCATGCACAATCTGTGGCGGTACCGGTCGGATTTCTGGCCGGCGGGAAGTGACGGTGAGTGTGAGTCCCGGTATCGAAGACGGTCAAATTATTAAGATAACGGGAGCGGGAGAGGCCGGTGAACGGGGAGGCAAAAGCGGCGATCTTTACATTCTTGTGAAAGTAAAACCACACCCTGATTTCTTGCGCCAGAAAAACGACCTTTACACAACGCTGGAAGTCCGCCTCGCCGACGCCTTCCTGGGTAGGGAGATAAAAATTAAGGATATAAGCGGTGAGCACTTCAAAGTAAAGATCCCGGCCGGTTTTGATTTCAAAGATAAACTGCGCGTGCCGGGGCGGGGGATGCCCATCTTCGGTGCTCCGTCGCGCCGGGGCGATCTTTATGTGTCGTTCACGTTAAGGACGCCGAAGAATCTTTCTTACAAAGCAAAGAAAATTTTGGAGGAACTGGACGGAGAATTATAAGAGCGGTTTGACTTCGCAGGAAAAAACAATATTTTCTCCGGCGAGAAAATAAAACTCGCTTTCCTTGGCAAAATCGAGCGGTCCTTGACTATTTAATGGGGTAGGGTAGAATGGCAATATCCGCAGACAGCTCCAACATTTCAGTTGGAGTCCCAACAAAATAGTTGGGACAGGCATCCTAGAGAAAAGGGAAGAAGTCCTGCCGAGGAAGAATGGATATCCATCTGTTCATCTGCGGCGAAAGCCGTTTTTTGTTGATATGCCCAAGACCAAATTACAAAAACACGAGGCCGTGAAGAGTGGGAGTGATGTTCTCGGAAAGAGCGAGACAGTCATTCTCGTTGATTTCACGGGTCTTTCGGTTAACAAATTAAACCAGTTCCGCCGGGAAGCGAAGGATGCGGGTTGCACCTTTAAAGTCATTAAAAAGCGCCTCTTGAAGTTTGTTTTTGAGAAATCGGGAATAGATTTTGACCCCAAGGTTTTTGCGGGTCAAACCGGCATTCTTTTCTCACCGAACGGGCTTCAGGAAACAGCTTCTCTTGTTTACAAGTTCGGCAAAACGGCCGAAAAGGCAATGAAGATATTGGGTGGTTTCAACATGAAAGACAAGACTTTTGTCGAGAGTGGAGACGTGATCCGTTTTGGCTCGTTGCCGTCGCGTGAGGTTCTTTTAGCGCAACTCGCAATGATGCTTTCAATGCCGATCAAGATGATAATGCATGTTTTGAACGAGAAAGGTCGTAAAATATGAAATCCTAAATTCTAATATCTGAATTCTAAACACGTTTTTTGGTCATTTGGATTTTGGTCATTGGGATTTGTTTAGAAATTAGGATTTAGAAATTAGAAATTGCAAATTTATGGAGCATAAATTTGGAGACATAATCGAGAAGATCGAGAAATTGACGGTGATAGAGCTATCGGAACTCGTCAAGGCGCTCGAGGAGAAATTCGGCGTTTCTGCGGCAATGCCGGTCGCGGTTTCAAGTGCTGGATCATCCGGAGAGGTGGCGGAGAAAAATTCCTGGAACGTTGTGTTAAAAGCCGGCGGCGACCAGAAGATAAATGTTATCAAGATAGTCAAAGATGCGGTTGGTATTGGTCTAAAGGAAGCGAAGGATATTGTCGATGGTGCGCCGAAGACGATAAAAGAAGGTTTGAAGAAAGAGGAAGCGGAAGAGCTAAAGAAAAAGCTCGAAGAAGCGGGCGCCACCGTTGAGCTGCAATAATTTTTGCGGCTCACGGGCGTTTAGCTCAGTGGTAGAGCGCTGTCCTCACACGACAGAGGTCGCTGGTCCGATCCCAGCAACGCCCACTAAACATAGAGCGTTTCAGGCGCTGGGAACAAATTGTTGATAAACATTAGGCGCTTCAAGAAAAAATCCTGATTTTATCGGGGTTTTTTCTTTTGATTCACCCGTGGCGGCAGTATTTTGCGTTCTGGGGGATGGTGGCTTATCATTCAATAAAAGTGGGGAATTGTGGATAACTATGGGGATAAAGCCGAAATCTGGGGATAAATGAAATGCTTTTAGGGGAATACAAACACACAATGGATGCGAAGGGACGACTTGCCGTTCCGGCCAAGTTCCGCGGCGATCTTTCGGGCGGCGCCATAATCACGCGCGGATTGGACCGCTCGCTTTTTGTTTTCGTAAAGAGCGAGTGGGAAAAAGTTGTTGAGAAGTTGATCGCTTTGCCTCTCGCACAGGCAAATTCTCGTGCCTTCGTTCGCCTTATGTTATCCGGAGCGGTGGACGTGGAAGTAGATTCACAGGGTCGCGTTCTCGTTCCGGACTATCTCCGTGAGTACGCGGGATTGAAAAAACAAGTGGTGGTAACCGGTCTCTACAACCGCATTGAGATTTGGGACGCTAAAACATGGAACGGTTACAAATCTAAGACAGAAGCGGCCTCCGATGATATAGCGGAGAAATTAGGAGAGTTAGGAATATGACCCATGAGCCAGTTCTTTTGAAAGAAGTTATTGAAGTGCTTTCGCCGAAGAAAGGGGAATTCTTTATCGACGGAACGGTAGACGGCGGAGGGCACGCAAGGGAGATTCTCAAAAAAATTTCACCGGGCGGTAAATTACTCGGCATCGACTGGGACAAGAGGATGATAGATGAACGAAGGAAAGAGCTGGCCGGTCGTAATGATGTAATCTTGGAGAACGACAATTACACGAACATGGTGGATATACTGAAAAAAAAGAAACTAGGTAAAGCGGACGGAATCCTGCTTGACCTCGGCTTTTCTTCTGAGCAGTTGGAATCTTCTGGTCGCGGGTTTAGTTTTCGGCGCAATGAACCGCTTCTGATGACATATTCCGCGGATCAGAAACCTGCTCATCAGATACTCCGCGAATATTCAGAAAAGAAAATTGCCGAGATTATTAAAGATTTCGGTGAAGAAAGATTTGCCGTAAGGATTGCCAAAGCTATTAAGAAAAATCTCCCCATTCTTACCTCCAAGAAGCTAGCAGATGTTATTGCACGGGCTGTACCCGCAAATTATGAACACGGCCGGATTCACCCCGCCACCCGTACCTTTCAAGCTCTCCGCATATTCGTGAACCGTGAGCTGGATAACCTGCGGCAATTTCTCGAAATTGTCCTGCAGGTAATGAACCCCGGTGCTCGGCTCGCGATCATTTCGTTTCATTCTCTCGAGGACCGTATTGTGAAAAAAGAGTTTCGTGAATGGAGACAAGAAGGTTTTGTTGAAATACTCACTAAGAAACCAATAACGGCCTCAATCGAGGAAAAGAAATCAAATCCCCGCAGCCGCTCTGCCAAACTCCGGGCGATAAAGGTCGTGTCTGCGAATATAAATTCACATCGGTATTATGACCATAATTAAACCAGCCGCAAATGAAAGTTACGCCAAATTCCTGCTCCTTGTATTTGGTATAGTTCTATTAGGGTCCCTAGTTTATATCTTTGAATACAACTCCCTGGCCGATGCCCGTTTTGAATTGGGTAACCTCAAGGAGAGTATCGTTAAAGCGGAAGCCGCTAACGCCGACCTCAAAAATGCCCTCTATAAGGTCGTCGACCCGGTTCTTTTAGAAAAAAGGGCCGCCTCGGAGAACATGATCTTGGATAGAAATCCCCAATACTTGAAGAGCAATAAATGGCTTTCCGACTCGTCACTCTAATCGCCCTGTTTTTTGCGCTTTTTGGCGCACTGGAGGCAAAACTTTACACAATTCAAGTCCTTAAGAGGGAATATTATTTCAACAAAGCCGAAGCCCGGGAGCGGTTCCGAGCCGACCTCGAACTGCGGCGGGGACAGATTTTCCTCTCTGACCGGGAAGGTAAGGATTTTTCAGTCGCTCTGAATCGGGATTACCCGATTATTTTTTCATCTCCCAGAGATATCGAGGATGTCTCGGAGGCAGCGGCTATGCTCTCGTCTGTAGTTGGATGGGAGGAGAACGAGTTGAAAGATGCTTTGAGCAACAAGAAAAGCAGTTTTCGGCTTCTGGTTAAGAAACCGAATGAAACCCAGGTAAAGACTGTCGAGGAACTCGGTATTAAGGGTATCCATATTGATACGAAGCAATACCGCGCCTACCAGTACGACGGGCTGGCTGCTCATCTCGTAGGTTTTGTAGGAGTGAACGCAGATTATGACGAGCCGGTTGGTCTTTACGGCGTTGAGAAGTCAGAAAACGCCAAACTTGCCGCCGGAGAGGATGTCAAACTCACGATAGACATTAATCTTCAGTCGAAATCCGAAGAGTTGCTCGAGGAACTCATCCGGGATTTTTCTGCAACGGGCGGGACGGTCATTATTGAGGAACCAGATACGGGCAGGATAGTTACGATGGCGAGTAAGCCGGACTTCGATCCGAACGACTACGGCGCTTCGCCGGTTGGGAATTTCGTTAATCCTGCGGTTCAGGCGATATATGAACCTGGATCGGTTTTTAAGCCGATAACAATGGCTATAGGCATTGAGGAAGGTGTTATTACCCCGACTTCCACGTATTACGATACCGGCAAGGTGGTTTTGAATGGCAAGACAATAGAGAACTGGGATCATAAGGCCTACGGCCGGATTTCCATGACGCGAGTGATAGAGCGATCCATAAACACGGGCGCTGTCTATGCTGAGTCGCAGATAGGGAACGCGAAGTTCCTGGAATATCTCAAGAAGTTCGGTTTCGGCGAAGCGACAGGCATCGGCTTACCTGATGAGACAAAAGGGAGCATAAGGAATCTGGAGAGTAAAAATGCACGCCAGATAGACTTTGCAACTGCATCCTTCGGACAGGGAACGGCAGTAACGCCTATCCAGATGGTCAACGCTTTCTCCGTGCTTGCAAACGGCGGACTTCTGATGAGGCCATATATCAACGCCGAGGTTTCTCCCGAAATATTAAGGAGGGTTCTGAAACCTGAAACAGCGCGCCAGGTAACAGAGATGATGGAGTCGGCGGTCCGGGAAGCGAACGTAGCTGCGATTCCGAATTATCGAGTGGCGGGGAAAACGGGGACGGCCCAGGTTCCGGATTTCGTGAACGGCGGCTACAGCGATGATTTGATTCATACCTTTATAGGTTTCGCGCCGGCAAGCAACCCGAAATTTGTTATCCTTATAAAGCTTGACAAGCCTGACTCGCCGCTTGCGGGCCTCACAGTTGTGCCGGCTTTTCGGAAACTCGCCGAATACGCTTTGAATTACTACCGCGTCCCGCCAGATAATTTAGAGGAAGACCAATGAGGAATTTAGCATTGAAAATATTGGCGGCAATTTTAAGACGCCTCGCCTTAATAACATTGGAACGTTACAAACCAAGTTTGGTAGGCGTGACTGGAAGCGTCGGTAAGACCTCGACAAAAATGGCAATAGCCGCTGTCCTCGCTTCAAGCCGAAGTGTAAGGGCTTCAAGTAAGAGCTTCAACAACGAAATTGGATTGCCGCTTGCCATCTTGGGTGACTGGGATTCGACAGAAGGAAAGTTCTTTTGGTTTAATACTATCCTTTCTTCTTTGAAGGAGCTTACTTGGAAGAATCCGGCTTACCCCAATATTATTGTCCTCGAGTACGGCGTTGACCGTCCGGGTGACCTCGATCGTTTGCTTCATACGGCGAAACCCCACATTGGTGTTGTGACGACACTGGGTGAGATACCGGTTCATGTAGAGTTTTTTGCTGGACCGGAGAAAGTAGCTGAAGAAAAATCAAAGCTTGTCGAGGCACTCCCCTCAACAGGTTTCGCAATTCTGAACGCTGACGACGAAATCGTTCTCAATATGAAGGAAAAAACTAGAGCACACCCCGTGACCTACGGTTTCAGTTCTGGCACTGATGTCCGTATCACTAATTTCGAAAACCGCTTCGATAAGGATTTTAGAGGCGTTGTTTTCAAATTAAGCTACGCTGGGAATATTGTGCCGGTTAGAATCAGAGATGTTTTCGGCAAGACATATGCATATGCGGCTGCCGCTGCAGCAGCGGTCGGTTTGATTTACGGTTTGAATTTGGTTAGAATTTCCGAGGCTCTTCTCCAATTATCGCCTCCGCCTGGCCGCTTACGCTTGATAAAAGGAGAGAAAGAAACATTTATTATTGATGATACCTATAATGCCTCGCCGACGGCAATGCACGAGGCACTGGTTACACTGCGGAGTTTGAAAGCTAAACGGCGGATAGCGGTATTGGGCGACATGCTGGAACTCGGGAAATATACCCTTGCCTCTCACGAGGGAATAGGAAGGGTGGCAGCAAAAAGCGCTGATATTCTCCTTACTCTCGGTATGAAAGCTAAATTTATCGCAGAGAGGGCGGTGAAAAGCGGAATGTCTCAAAAGAATGTGATGACTTTCACGAATCTTGAAGAATGTACCCGAACGCTTGAGGGTATGATTCAAAAAGGGGATTTGATTCTTGTGAAAGGCTCGCAAGGCGTTCGGATGGAAAAAGTTGTGCTTGAAATTATGGCTGAACCGCAGAAAGCAGAGGAATTATTGGTTCGTCAGAGTCCAGTTTGGTTGAAAAAGAAGGGGATATATGAATAGCTCCTATCGTCTAGTGGCCTAGGACACGGCGTTCTCAACGCCGGAACCGGGGTTCGATTCCCCGTGGGAGCACACTTCGACTCTCTCCGCTCGCTCGGTGTAAACAAAGTGAGCGAGTAGTGAGATTCCCGTGGTGGCGCAAAAAGGGGAATGGCCATCTCAGTTGAGATGGCCATTTCGCTCTATATCGCCGCAGAACCGGCGGCAACCTGTTTTGGCGGCGGAGCGTTCGGTAGTTCGAAACACGCGCGGCACCGCGCTTCATAGGATTCCCGGCCGCCGACCATGATGGTTGGCGAATCATAGAGAGCAGGCTTGCCGTTGATAAGGCGCTGGCTGCGGGAAGCCGGTTCACCGCAATTCATGCAAATGGCGTGGAGTTTCATAACATCGTCAGCGATGGCGAGTAGATAAGACATGGGGCCGAACGGTTCACCGCGGAAATCCGTATCGATGCCGGCGAGGATTACTCGGATTCCGCGGTTGGCAAGCGCTGTTGCGACGTCAGATATGCTTTTATCAAAGAATTGCACTTCGTCTACCGCTACTACCTCGGTTTCCGGCCGGACCGATTCGGCGATTTCTTCGGAATTCCTGACCGGCTGGGCTTCCACCACGAGTCCATCGTGGTTTTTCAGCAGACAGGCGGGGCTGTAGCGTTCATTAAGGTAAGGGTTGAAAACCTGGACGTTCTTGCGCGCGATCGCCGCCCGCTTCACCCGTCGGATCAGTTCCTCGGATTTGCCGGCGAACATGCAGCCGCTGATAACTTCTATTTTCCCCTGAAACATAAACTGCTCCTTTTTGGAATTGGAAATAGCCATTTCCAAATCTAGCAACTGAAATCGTGTTTTGCAAGTTATATTTAGAATAAACTTAAAATTTCCTGTGGTTCGTAATCTTCGATTATCAAATCGGCGTCGTTCAAATTTTGACCGAGATGGTTTTCCTTAGCAACGCAATAGAATCCGCCGGCCTTGGCGGCTGTAACTCCGCTTTCCGCGTCCTCGAAAACGACGCATTCCGATGGGCTTAGGTTTAATCCTTCGGCCGCTTTCAGAAAAATTTCCGGGTCAGGTTTTCCATGAACGACATCCTCAGCAAAAACTTTTACTTCGAACATTTCCAAGAGGTTCTTAGCTAGTAGTTCGGCGGTGGCTCTGGTGGCAGAGGTGGCTAAAGCTAGTTTTGTTCCGCGGTTTTTTAGCATAATCAACAGTTCTTTGACGCCAGGATGGACGACTGGCGGACCATTACGAACCATATCGATGACGATGCTGTCTTTTTCCCGGCTTAAGATATCAGCGTTTAAGCCATCTTTGTTTCTTCTTTTTAAGACAAGATTTATAAAGAAAACGTTCTTCTTGCCGCTATGTTCTTTTTCTTCCTCTTCGGAAAGCTCAATGCCGTATTTCGAGAATAATTTTATCCACGCTTCCGTATGCAGGGCCAAGGTATCTACTAATGTCCCGTCCAAATCGAAAATTGCTCCTTTTTTCATAACTTCTATAATAAACTAATGAAACGGTATTCCAAGGTCGGCAATCGTCCGGGAAAACCAGCTTACCGTACTCCTGCCACTTTCCGCTACCGCAAATACGTAAAGACAAAACATGGGAACGCTATATATCGTCGCAACGCCGATAGGCAACCTGAAAGACATCACGCTCCGGGCGCTTGAAGTTTTAAAGAGTTCGGACCTGATTCTTGCCGAAGACACCCGCGTTGCCAAAAAATTGCTTGGCCATTACGGCATCTTAACGCCGGTCCGGCGTTATGACGAGCACATCGGCCCGCGTATCCACGAAGAAGTAATAAATCTTGTAAGCAACGGAAAATCGATTGCGCTCGTCTCCGATGCCGGCACGCCGGGCATCGCCGACCCCGGCCAACGGCTCGTGGAATTCTTGAGGAGTAGAATCCCGGAGATTAGAATCATTCCCGTTCCCGGACCCACTGCCCTTGCGTCAGTTCTTTCAGTTTCCGGCTTGAATACCAATCAGTTCACTTTTTTGGGTTACCCGCCCCACAAAAAAGGCCGGCAGACATTTTTTCGGGAGTTAAAGGATATGGCCGTGCGACCCGTTGTTTTTTACGAGTCGCCGCACAGGATTAATAAGACCCTGGCTTCGCTGTCTTTGGTTTTCGGACCGAATTTTGAAATTTTAGTCGGCCGGGAGCTTACCAAGATATACGAAGAGATTTGGAAAGGCAGGTTGAAAGATGCGGCGGAACATTTCACGGGCGAACGAAAAAAAGGTGAGTTTGTTCTGATAATTCCTTAGAATTCAGTTGGTGTAAATAAGTATGTTACCATTGATAATTAATTAAAATTGTTTTTATGGTGAAATTAGTGGAAATGAAAATTCATGGTTATGTTCAGGGAGTTTTTTTTCGCGAGTCGGCTAGAGCTGAAGCGCTAAGACTCGGGATTTTCGGTTTTGCCCGAAACGAACCTGATGGTGGTGTTTATATTGAAGCCGAGGGCAACGATGAAAATCTCAAGAAGTTCATTGATTGGTGCCGCCACGGGCCGGAGATGGCGAAAGTCACTAAAGTTGACGTGGAATACTCTGACGAATTGAAATTTTATAACGACTTCAAAATAATGTGAAATTTTTCTAGCGGAAAATAACGACGAGCCCCAAGTGGTATACTTAAGTACACTGTCTGAACTACAAAATTATACTGATGACGAAACGCCTGTTCGATATTATTTTTTCTGTAATAGGCCTCGTTTTTATTACACCCTTTTTTCCATTTATCGCTTTGGCGATTATACTCGAGTCGGGTTTGCCAGTTTTTGTAAGACTAGAAAGAGTTTCAAAAGGCAAAATAATTGGGGTTTATAAGTTCCGGACAATGATCCGGGGTGCCCATGAAAAAAAGAAAGATTTAGCTGAGCTAAACGAGCGCCGCGACGGACCGTTTTTCAAAATTAAAAATGATCCCCGCCTCACTAAAGTAGGAAAATGGCTCCGTAAATGGCGTTTGGATGAATTCCCGCAATTTTGGAACGTTTTAAAAGGGGACTTGGCGCTTGTGGGCCCCCGTCCCCACGAACTCATAGAGATAGAACAGTACCCGCCGGAATTCAGAGAACTTTTTTATGCAAAAGCAGGCCTAACCGGCCTTTCGCAAGTGTCGGGAGCGTCGGGTTTGCCATTTCGAAAGGAACTGGAGCTGGACATGCTTTATGTAAGAAAGCAGTCCCTTTGGTTCGATATGAAAATTCTGGCGAAGACGATTTGGATTTTTTTCTCCGACCCCACCGGCGTCTGAAGTTATAATCCTAACAAATGATTAGAATCCCAAAATCCAAAACGGGTCTTTGGGGTATTTGAATTTAGAATTTAGGATTTGTTCAGGATTTAGGATTTTGAGTTTAGGATTTGAGGGTTTAGAATTGAAGTAATGCGGATTGCGATTTTACATGATTACCTAAACCAGTTCGGGGGCGCGGAACGGGTGCTTATGGCGCTCATCGAGATGTTTCCACATGCAGATCTCTACACTCTCCTTTACGATGACGAAAAGACTTTCGGTTTCTTCCGGCAAAATCTCAAAAATACGAGTTTCCTAGACTTACCCGTTATTCGCAGGCGGCACCGGGCTTTCATCCCACTCATGCCTTTCGCAGCGAGAACCCTGCGTCTGAAGGACAAATACGACCTTGTTATTTCTTCAACCGCCGGCTACGCAAAAGGAATACCTACCCACGGCGCCTACCATATTTCTTATTGTCACAGTCCTTTGCGCTACGCTTGGGAGATAGATTATTTAAAACATCTCCGTTTCTCGCCATGGCCGCTTCATAGGGATGTTCTTCACCCCATTGCCAAATGGCTCCGCAACTGGGACAAGAGAGCATCAGAGAAAGTTAACCTCTTCGTCGCCAATTCCAAGTTCATTGCCAACAAGATCCGTTCCTACTACGGCCGCGACTCAGAAATTGTCTATCCGCCGGTTGATACGGACGTTTTCCATCCTGCGAAGATATCTGGCAAGCGGGATTATTACCTTATGGCTGGCCGCTTACTCTACTACAAGGGGTTCGATTTGGGCATTAAGGCGTTCAATTTTCTGAAAAAACCCCTGAAGGTAGTTGGTCTGGGTCCCGAAGCGGCGAAACTAAAATCCATTGCCGACCCTCGCTACATTGAGTTTGTCCCGTTTTTGAGCGATGAGGAACTCCGCGACATCTATTCGGGGGCTCGGGCGCTCGTTTTCCCGCAGATTGAGGATTTTGGTCTCGTCGCTGCCGAAGCGCAAGCTTGCGGATGCCCCGTCATTGCCTATAATCAGGGCGGCGGTCGGGAAATAGTGGAGCACAAAATCACCGGCGTTCTCTTTAACGAACACCAGTCGGTACCGGCGATAGTCGCAGCCGTCCGCGAATTCGAAACAATTGAATTCGACCGAAAATTCATCGCGACCCGAGCTAGGCGATTCTCAAAGGAGTTTTTTAAGGAGAATATGGCGAGGATAGTGGAAAATGCCGGCTTTGAGGTTTGAAAAACATGCCCAAAAAACGAGTACCCATAAGGAATATTGACCCTGTCCTGGTAGACATCCGGAAACCGGGTCTCGATTACAAAACGAGGTTCATGAAGAGCACAAACGGTTTGAATTTAAGCCGGGTGCCGCATCGTTCCCCAACAACCCACCCTCTCTATGTGCGGATAATAGGTTGGTCTATAACTTCCGTCGCATTACTCATCTTGGCAGTCGCGGTTTTTGCCCTCTTTAACCTTAAAGGCGTGAAGGTGCTCGTCTCCGAGAAAAGTGGTGTTATCTTTGATAATTTTGCTTCGTCGTTCAGGTCGCTTAAGGAACTGGATCCGGCGGAGGCTAGTTCCGCACTTAGCCGCAACTCCGAGGAGCTTTCCAATCTGATGTCTCTCATCAGCCGGCCCGATACAAAGACACTCCTCGGTCTTTTGGGCGGTGTCATTCCGGCCGTGAAGGACGCAGGCAACTTTTTTGTCGGTGTGACGGAACTTAACATTGATTTCCTGAAACTTTCCAATGCGCTCTACGATCTTGAGCTCAACGGTTTCGGCTACTTCCAGACCGACGGCGCGAAGCTCGTTCAAAGTCTCTCCGATATCAAAGATTTGATCGGCGGTATAAGCCGGAAAATAGAGAAAGTACGGAATACCGCTTCCACACTGAAGATGACCTCACCGTTCTTCGCCGACACAGAGGGCATGATAAGTGGCGATTATTTAAAATACAGCGCAGAGCTCATGAATTTTGAGAGATTGATCAACGGCCTCAGTTCGCTCCTTGGTTCTACGGAAGGGAAGCGCATCCTGCTTCTTTTCCAGAATCCGGCGGAGATGCGCCCGGCCGGCGGTTTTTTAGGCAGCTACGGCGACCTTACGGTGAAATACGGACAAATGTCAAATCTAACGGTTCAAGACATCTACTGGCCCGACCACCCGATGAATTTCGATCTCAAGGTGATACCGCCGGAACCGCTCCAGGCCGTAACCAAGGATTGGGGAGCTCGCGACGCCAATTGGTTCTTTGATTTTCCAACGTCGGCCCGCACCGTTGCCTCGATGCTCGAGGCCTCCAATATCTACAAAAAAGAGGGGGTTAAGTTCGACGCCGTCGTTGGTTTGAATATCAGTGTGGTTGAGACGATATTGGACATTATCGGACCTATTGATATACCCGACTACGGTCTCAAAATTGGCGCCGATAATTTTCTCGTCGAGATCCAGCGCGAGGTTGAAACCGGTCGCGATAAAAAACCGGGCCAGAACCCGAAGAAGATTCTTTCCGTCATCACACCCGTGATCCTGGAAAAGTTGGGAACACTGGAAGATAAAGACAGAGTCGCGTTCATCGAGGCCATCAAAGACCATTTCAAAAAGAAGGACATTATGGTTTATTCCGAGGACGGAAATCTCTCCTCATTCTTCGAATCCGTTAACATTGACGGCGGTGTGTTCGAGCTGCCCAATAATTTCTGGGGAACATATCTTGCGCTCGTGAACGCGAATGTCGCCGGCGGCAAGAGCGACGCTTTTATCCTCGAATCAGCGGAAGTGAGGGTTGATGTCGACACCGATGGTGGTGTTTTCACCGAAGTCGCGGTTACCCGCAAACACGAAGGCAATACCCAAAAGGATCCCTGGTGGCGAGCGGCGAATCAAAACTATTTTCAGGTTTTCGCAAGCCCTGGTTCAACGATTGTCTCCTTGAAAGGGAACGATATCAAAAAATATGAAAAACCTGTTTATGACCAATCCTACGAGGTTAACGCTGACCTCAAAAAGATAGAAGATACAAAAGTCTTTCTTTCTGGTTTCGATGCTTGGACAATGGATGCTTTCGGAAAAACAATCTTCGCGACATGGTGGAATGTCCCGGCCGGCAAATCCGAAACGCTTACTATCCGTTACCAAACACCCCGACCTGGGAACTTTGTCCTTTCCGAGGGTGCCAAGTTTAAATTTGTCTTCGAACGCCAATCGGGGGTTAAAAACGGTCTGCGTGCGTTTATAGGCGCCCCTTTGGGTTACGAGTGGGCGGAATCGAAAGATGCTCTCTATACCTACGAGACAGACGATCCTGATGCGAGGATGGTGATAGACCTGACGCTAGTGAAGAGCAATTAAGATGGAAAATATAAGAAACTTCTGCATCATCGCCCATATTGACCATGGTAAATCCACTTTGGCCGACCGTTTCCTCGAAATAACGGGGACGGTGCCAAAGCGCGAAATGAAAGCACAATACCTCGACCAACTGGAGCTGGAACGAGAACGGGGAATAACCATCAAAATGGCCCCTGTCCGGATGCTTTGGCATCCGCAATCTCGAGTTTCAAATTTAGAAATTAAAAATTCGAATTCAGAATATATTCTGAATCTTATAGACACCCCCGGTCATTCCGATTTTGCTTATGAGGTCTCAAGGGCGCTTCACGCGGTTGAAGGTGCAATACTCCTGGTTGACGCGACTCAAGGTATCCAAGCCCAAACGCTCGCGAATCTCCGATCTGCAAGGAACGCGGGACTTGTGATAATCGGTGCGATAAATAAAATCGATCTTTTCAAAGATAGGCAGAGCGATCTGGAAACATTGCGAAAAAGCCTCTCTGCACTTATAAATGTGCCGTCCGAGGAAATCTACTATGTTTCCGGAAAAACTGGGCAAGGCGCGGAAGATCTTCTTAAGGCAGTGATAATGAAAATCCCTCCTCCGAAAGGGGAAGCTGCGGCGAGAATCGGCCGTGCGCTTATTTTTGATTCCTTCTACGATGATCACAAAGGCGTGGTCGCTTCGATCCGCGTTTTCGACGGAGCAGTAAAAAAAGAGAATCTAATCCACCTTATTGCAACCGGGACTGAAGCGAAGCTCAAAGAAATAGGTTATTTTATGCCTCGCTTCTTGCCGGCGGAGGCAATCGGAACGGGCGAGATCGGTTACATCGCGACTGGCATCAAGGACCCGGCAAGGATAAAGATCGGCGATACTGTCGTCTCGACGAACTCACAGATTTCTTCCGCTGAACTTGGATCGCTCGCTCTCGTAGGCTATAAGGAACCGCGGCCCGTCGTCTTCGTCTCTTTCTACCCGGAAAATCCCGACGATTATGAGCTACTCACAAAAAGCCTGGAAAAACTCCGCCTCAACGATTCAGCGCTTGTCATCGAACCCGATCAGAATGCAGTTCTGGGTCGCGGTTTTAAGGTCGGCTTTCTTGGTCGGCTCCATTTCGAGATAACCGCCGAGCGGCTTAAGCGTGAGTTCAACGTCGCGACAACCAATACATTTCCTTCCGTCCTCTATCGTGTGAAGACAAGAAAGGGCTTCGTGGAAATAGTAAAGCCGGAGGAAATGCCGGCGGAGTTTGAAGAGATATGGGAGCCGATGGTTAACGTGGAGATAATCATCCCTCCCAGGTTCCTGAACGATTTTTACCCCCTCCAACAGATGTTTCGGATGTCGGATGTAAAAACTTCGCTTCTAGAGGACAAAATAGAAATAACGGCGCGGATGCCTCTGGCCGATCTCGTAAGCGATTTTGACGACAAACTGAAGTCGCTGACCGAAGGCTATGCATCTTTCAGTTACGAACCGTCCGATTATGTGAAATCCGATGTTGTTCGAGTGGACGTCCTTCTCGCAGGGGAGATGGTACCCGGACTCTCGCGCTTTTATCCAAGAGCCACCCACGAAAGGGAGGCAAGGCTTATGGTAGAACGTCTAAAGAAGCTTCTCCCGCGCCGACAGTTTGCCCAGTCCGTCCAGGCAGCTTCCGGAACACGGATAATCGCCCGGGAGGACATCCCGGCTCTAAAAAAGGATGTCACGGGGTATCTCTACGGCGGCGACAGGACACGTAAAATGAAACTTTGGCAGAAGCAAAAGCGCGGCAAAAAGCTTCTCAAAGAACGGGCCGAGGTGAGGGTATCGCCCGAGGTCTTCCGCGAATTGCTCAAAAAGTAATATAATTCCAGTTATGGGCTGGGGCAGGAAATTAGTTGTTTTAGGCGTTATCCTGGTGCTCGGTTTGGGTCTTTTCGGACTCTTTCGGGAAAAGAGACGGCTGGGGGGCGAAGTTGAAAAGATGCGAAAATCATTGAACGCACTGGAAAACGAGAACAGGGATCTCGCTGCAAAGATAGAGTTTTTCAAGAACCCGGAGAATCTTGTTAAGGAGATAAAGTCCCAGTTTAACTATCGCGAAAAGGGTGAAGAGCTCATTATTATCGTCCCGGGCGCAACAGGTACCGGCGAATAGGCGGGATTAGTTTAGTGGCAGAACGCGACCTTCCCAAGGTTGAGGCACGAGTTCGATTCCCGTATCCCGCACCAGAATAGAAATTGTCGGTTTTGAACCAACGGTGGAATGGGCGGCGCTTTGCGCAACCCACGATCTGGCTCTCAAAAAGCCGAAAAGTTTTGTCTTGGTTGTATAAATACACCAAAATCTGACTTTCGGAAAATTGACCAACTTTTTTGTTAGTGGCGAGCCGCTGGGGGCGGAGTGGCTGGTTTCGGTTAGGAATTTCGGATAAAATGAGTTCGAGCGGAGTTGTAAAGATATACCAATGATCCAGAATGCCGTCATATTCGCAATTTCTCTCTTTGTTGTCGTGAAGGGAGCGATGCTCGCGACTAAATACTCGGCCAAGCTTGCCGAGAGTTTTCGCTTATCCAAGTACGTCGTCGGCTTCATGGTCGTTGCTTTTGTTTCCATACTTCCCGAAACACTCATATCCATTAATTCCGCAATCCAGGGCATTCCGTCTTTTGGCCTCGCGACGCTCTTTGGTTCCAATGTCGCCGATCTTACACTTATCTTCGCTATTCTTATTTTCTACGCCGGCCGCGGTATCAAGATAGAAAGTAAAGTTCTGGGAGAGATAGATCCGTACCCGATATTTCTCATTCTTCCCCTCATACTCGGCCTGAACGGCCACTATTCAAGGACAGATGGCTTCTTCCTGATTCTAACAGGCGCTATTTTCTACTATGCGGTTTTTAGAAGCAGCACTTATTCTTCCAACACTCCCAATGAAGGCAGCGGCAAATGGAAGAATTTTGCCATGTTCCTCTTTTCCATGACCTTACTTCTCGTCGGTTCTCGCATCACCGTGGAATCCGCTACGGCCCTTGCACGCTCGCTTGCAATAAGTCCTGTTCTCATCGGTATGCTTGTCGTGGGTCTCGGAACGACAATGCCGGAACTTTTTTTCTCGCTCAAATCCCTGAAAAGTCGGGACGACGGACTTGCCATCGGCGATATCATGGGTACGGTTCTTGCGGACGCGACGATAGTGGTCGGTATTATCGCTCTTATCAGCCCTTTCAACTTCCCGGTTGGGATTGTCTACGTCACCGGCACGTTCATGGTTGCATCCGCGCTCATTCTCCTGAAATTCATGCGTTCGGGAAAGATTCTTTCACGGAAAGAAGGCTACCTGCTTTTGGCTTTTTGGATTTGTTATGCGATAATCGAGTTCATAGCAAATACATGAAACCCGAATGAAATATAAGATTTTACCGGAATCGGAGCTTTCCGTCATTAGTCTGCGTCTTGAACAGTACGACGATATATTCTCGGATTTCGACATCAGGCCATACTCAAGTCGGGCTCTTTCGGTGGATTTCATCGACGAAATAAAACGAGCCGCGGTTGATAAGAACGACGGCGGGATAGAGTTAATATTGTACGTGCCTAAGAATGAACGTAATGAAAGCCGTGAAGCGGCCATTAAAGAACGGCTCGTGGCTCACTTTAGAAGACATCACCACCTCCTTTATCAGGAAAAGAAAAAGATAATGAAGTTGGGATTGAGTATGGTAGTTATGGGTATTTTTTCTATGATCGCCGCTACCTTTATCATCTTCAAGGACCCGGCACAGAACATTTTTCTATCGTTCCTGGTGGTTTTCTTGGAACCAGCGGCTTGGTTTTTATTATGGGAGGGAATGGATCAGGTCATCTTCAATTCAAAGAACTTAAACCCGGATTTGGAATTCTACCGCAAGATGTCCGACCCGAAGGGGCATATTGTCTTCAAATCTTATTGACGAGCCGGTTATAGTATTGACATCCGGTCTTTTTTGTTTTAACTCTAGTAAGGACCTTTTACTGTGAGGTAAGAATTGAAAGTCTATTTCATCCGCCACACCGATTGGCATGAGAGGCTTGGCAGGTTCTCACCCGAGGGTAAGCTGCAGATAGAAAGGATGGTGAAGAGTATCCGCGGCATGGGCCTGGCGGGTGCCGATGTCATTGTTTTCGTATCGCCTCTTCCTAGGGCCATGGCTACGGCAAGGGTCGTTTGCCGTGAGATAGGATGCAACAGCGTTACCGAGCTGCCATGGCTTGCAGATGACGCGAAACTTGAGGACGTGAAATCCGGATTCGGTTTCATTTC
>DATLZO010000019.1:0-66924 GCA_035573955.1 Minisyncoccota bacterium | reverse complement strand
CTGAAAAAGCAGAAGGAAGTTTCGAGCCGCATCCGCGGCGCCTTGATTTACCCGGTGGTTATACTTTTTGTCACAGTCGCCGTCACTCTTTTTCTTACTCTTTTTATTTTCCCGAAGATTCTCCCCATATTCGTGAGTTTAGGAATTCAGCTGCCTTTTACCACCCGGTTCATTATAGAATTTCTTACCTTACTTAGCCGATACGGCATAGCCGCCTTGGGCGGTCTAATCGCTATTGCCGTAGCCTTCCGTCTTATTCTTTCAGTGGAGAAAGTTCATTTCGTTTTCGACCGGATACTGATTAGCTTACCTTTTATTTCCAAGATACTCGTGAATCTGACCATGACGAACTTTACTCGCTCTCTCGCAGTGCTTCTCCGGAGCGGTATGAACATCGTCGACGCTTTAGAAGTAGCCAAAGGAACTTTCCATAACAAATTCTACCGCGGCGAGATAGACAAAATCGCAACCTCCGTGAAGAAAGGGGAATCGATCGCGAGATACCTAGCAACCCAACCGAAGCTCTTTCCGCCGATGCTATCCGGCATGATCCAAGTCGGTGAATCAACCGGCAACCTGGAACAAAATCTCCTTTATCTCTCCGAGTACTACGAGTCGGAAGTGGACGAAATTGTGAAAAATCTTACCTCCGTTCTTGAACCGCTTCTTCTCCTTTTCATGGGCCTCGTGGTCGGCTTTATCGCCCTTTCGATAATAACACCCATATACAAAGTTACACAGGGACTGAAAATAAGGTAAGTATGGCGAGAAGCGGCTTCACCGTCATTGAGATCGCGATTGTCATCGCCATTTTTGGGATCATCATCGCGATCGGTTTGCCAATAGGCCTCGATTCCTATCGCAACTACCTCTTAACCGCAGAGAGGAGGAATCTTCTCTCTATCTTGCGGCGGGCGGAAAGTTTTTCTTTCGCGAATAAGAATGCCGCTCCCCACGGCGTTTTTATGGATGAGGATGGTTTCGTCCTGTTCCAAGGAGAATCGTACGCTCTCCGCAACCCCGCCTACGACGAAGAATACCTAAAATCCGGCGCTGTTACTTCGAGTGGCACGGTCGAGATAGTTTTTTCACCCGTTTCGGGCAGACCGAACGCCACAGCCACAATAGTGCTATCAAACGGATTAAGGTCGCATGTTATAAACATCAATGAAGAAGGTTCTATCGACTGGTAATGGAAGAGAAGGGCAGTCGCTCGTAGAGATCATGATCGGCCTAAGCCTTATTGTTCTCGGCATCGGCTTCGCGTCAATCCTTGTCTTTGGGGGCGAGAAGATACTCATTGATCGCGGGAATGCGATACAGGCCCGGCAGATCGCAAAAGCTGGTCTCGAGGCCGCTCGCTCCATCCGCGAGCGCGATTGGAACGAACTTGCGGACGGAGTTCACGGCCTTGCGTTCGGAACTTCGAGTTGGTTCTTCTCGGGCTCGGCTGATTCCGACGGTTTCTTCACAAGGACTGTGACTGTTTCCCCGAGCGGCGAAAACGCAAAACTTGTGGAAAGCAAGGTCTCCTGGAACCCGGATCCGCTTCGCACCCTCTCCGTCAAATTCACAACCCTTGTCACAAACTGGGAAAATGCAACTCCACCTCCCGATCCGGGCGACACCGGCGGCGGAGGAATCTCCGGTGACTGGCGAAATCCGCGGACGCTTGGCGCCGTCGATCTTGGCCCCGGCAACTCGGCGACCGATCTCGACGTCATAAACAAGATAATCTACATGACGGCCGAAGCGTCCTCTCAAAACAAACCGGACTTTTTCATTATCAACGCGACAAACGGCCAGAATCCAATTATTGTCTCCAACCTGGCGATACCGGGCGTAAGCGGACTTGCCGCCCTTGATGTGAGCGGCATTTATGCTTTCGTAATTGAGAACAATCTCCCGCGCATTCGGATAGTCGACGTGAGTTCCATAACTGCCCCTTCCCTTGTCCAAAGCTACGACCTGCCGGAAGCGACGGGTGACGGTATGAGCGTTTTTTACTCCGGCAGTCGAATCTTCGCCGGCACGGAAACCTCCCAGAACAGCGATGAATTCTATATTATTGACGTCTCAAACCCGATCGTCCCAACCTATCTAGGCAGTTTCAATGTGAACGCTGATGTAAACAAGATATATGTTTCTGGTAAAACCGCTTACCTTGCGACTTCGGCAGATTCGGGCGAAATGGTAGTTCTAGATATATCGAATCCTGCAAACATCGTCGAGCTAGGCCGGTTCAACGCCACCGGTTCGGCTGACGGCAAGAGCATCTTCCTGTCGTCTTCAAAGCAATATCTCGGTCGGTTATCTTCGAGCAACCGTGAATTACAGATCCTCGACGCGACTGATCCGGCCAATATCCTGAACGTAGGTTTTGCGGATTTGGGCGGCGATCTTAATGACATGTACGTCCGCGAGACACTCGCATTCGTCGGCACGTCTGACTCCAACAATGAGTTCCAGGTTTGGGATGTTTCCGACCCCTCCGTTCCAACTTTCTGGAGCTCATTCAATTTCCCGCAGGTCGCGACTGGTCTTGATTATGAGGACAACATCGTCTACGTATCGGTGCGATCGAACGACGCACTCCGGATAATTACCTCATCACCATGAAAACAAGAAAAGGTTTCACATTGATCGAGGTTCTTATCTATTCGGCGATTTTGGCTGTTTTCCTCGGCGCAGCATTTTCATTCATTGCGAGCATTCTCGGCACCACCGATAATCTCCTCGAACGGAACGAGGTCTTGGCCACCGCCGAATTTCTGGAAGGGAAGCTTGGCTGGCTTACGTCGCTCTCAACTGGCGTCACGGCACCAGCCCAGAACGCTTCCAGCACTGTGCTCGGAATGACACTCGGGAATCAAACTATGAGTCCGGCAATTGTTTCCCTCGATGGAACCGCAATTAAACTCTCGCTCGCCGGCGGTCCTGCCGTTCCGCTCACAAATGGACGAGTGGAAACTACGGCTTTCGAAATTGAGCACTTTTCCGCATCCTCATCGCCAGCCCAAATAAAGGTTTACCTTTCACTTAGAAGCGCCGTTTACAGTAATGTGGTCGCGACAACAACCTTTTTCTATGTCCTGCCGCGTTAAACAATCGCCGTCGCGAGGGATACAAGGCTATATTGCAGTCATTTCGGCTGTCATCATCACGGCCATCGTTATAGTGATCGCCTTAGTCTTTTCGAGCTCCAACTATCTCGGGCGGTTTGATACGGCCGGTTTCGAGGAGAAAGGTGCCGGGCGCGAGGTTGCTTTGGGTTGCCTCGAGCACGCCAAGCTCCGGATGAAAACCGGCGCCTACTCCGGAGGCGAGAACATCAATATAGGCGGCTATGATTGTTCGATATTGCCCATCGAAACCGAGGGTAAAAACAAAGTAATTAAGGCATCCTCGACCATTGGCGGGCGTTCTACTAATCTGAAATTGACAGTTGACGGTTCCACTCTAGAAAACCTCTCGTTGGAGGAAGTTAGCGGTTTTTGATTTTGCTATAATAAATTCATTCAAGGTCGAACGTTGGAAAAACGGAAAAAAATGGACAGAAAAGGCTTCACGCTAATCGAACTTCTCGTTGTCATTGGCATCATCGCGATATTGGCGGCCGTCGTCATCATCGCGCTGAATCCTGCGCGCCAGTTCGCCCAAGCGAGGAACACCCAGCGCTGGTCGAACGTGAACACGATACTAAATGCCATTGGCCAGAGAATGGCCGACAACAAGGGATTGTTTGAGACAGGCTGCGCTGCTGGCGCGATCCCAACCTCAACGACAAGGATCGCATCGAGCACGTACAATATCGGTCCTTGCTTGGTGCCGACCTATATCTCGATAATGCCCTTCGATCCGTCAGACGCCGCCGCCTACTATACCGACAACACGAACTACGACACGGGTTACAACGTCTCCCGCGACGCGACGACCGGAAGGATAACGGTAACGGCGCCATCGGCGGAACTTTCCGAGTCTATCTCAGTTTCCCGATAGCCGCGCTTAAAAAAGAACCCCTTACGGGGTTCTTTTTTTATTTCTTCAGAGATTCAACAACGGCAACTTCGAGAGGAATAATCGGAAATTCACTGTAGCGCATCTCGTTGTAGGCACGAATGAGCGCCTTAATGAGCTCAATGTGATTGTCACCAAATATTCTGGCGTGGCCCACAAGTTTCTCCAGGTGTTCGCTCATTAGCTCGCGCTCGAAATCTGCTTTCATTTCTGGGCTGTACTTCAAAACCGCGGCGCGGCGGAGGTACTGAATAAGATCCTTAACGAGCTGGGAAAGATTGAATCCACCGTCTTCGATGGCCGAAATAGCCCCGAGCGACTCGTCAATCTTCCCGCGGAGAAGATAATCGGCGATTTCCGAGAGTTTGTCGAAACCGATTTTGCCGAGTGCCTTTTCAACATCATCCAAACTTATTTCCGCGTCGCCAAATGAGCTCAATTGATCAAGGAGCGACTCGGCGTCACGGAAACTTCCTTCCGCCGACGATGCAATAAGTTCTATAGCCTCGTTCGATATCTTTATATTCTCCTCCTTGGCAATACTCTCGAGTTTTCCGGCTATCTTGTCGAGTGGAACGCGCTTGAAATAGAACTGCTGCGTTCTCGAAGAGATGGTTGCCGGAATCTTCTCTGCTTCCGTCGTCGCGAGAATGAGAATGACGTAAGGAGGCGGTTCTTCGAGAGTTTTGAGAAGTGCGTTGAAGGCTTCTTTAGTCAGCATGTGCGCCTCGTCAATGATGAAGACTTTATGCTTGAGAAATCCGGGAACGGTGGCGATTATTTCTTTCAAGCCCCTTACATCGTCTATACCGCGGTTTGAAGCCGCGTCTATTTCCACCACGTCCATTGCCCGGCCGGAATTGATATCCCGGCAACTGGTGCATTCGTTGCAGGGCTCGCCCTTGGATCTGAAAGATGAATCCTTCTCGCGTTTCTCGCAGTTCGCGATTTTTGCAATGAGACGCGCGGTTGTAGTCTTGCCTGTACCGCGGGGGCCCGAAAGGAGATAAGCATGAGCAATGCGATCCCGCCGGGCCGCTTCTTTTAAAGTGGAAACCGTGAGTTCCTGGCCGATAACGTCGTCGAACGTGGTCGGCCTGTATTTCCGATAAATGGCCAACATATCTTAGAATGATATATTATGAGAGCGACATGTCCAAGTTCGTTACGACCGTATTGATGGCCGCTACAGTCGCGGCGGCTGGTTTCTTATTTTTCGCCTCAAGGAAAGACTTGGAAATAAACCCGATCTCCTCGGGCGCAAGGGTCGGCAAACTTGCCGCAGAAATCGGAATCAATAACCCCGAACCGCCGCCCCAACCCCTCAAAAATCCGCCAGAAACAGTTAAGGCAATCTACGCCACTAATTGGTCGGCTGGAACGCCTTCCAAACTGGATTATCTCATTAACATCATTGACAATACCGAACTGAACGCCCTTGTCGTTGACATCAAGGACTATTCCGGTTACGTCGGCTACAAAACCGGCGTTGAGGACGTGAAAAAATACGATGCCGAAGAAGTGAGGATAGAGGACGTGAATTCGCTTGTCCGCCGGCTTCACGACAAGGGAATCTATGCTATTGCCCGCCTCGCCGTCTTCCAAGATCCGCGTTTGGCGCTAGCCCGTCCCGACCTCGCAGTGAAAGATTCCCGCACCGGCGAGGTTTGGAAAGACCATAAAGGCCTATATTGGATGGACCCTGCTTCTAAAATTGTCTGGGATTATAATCTTTCTATAATCCGCGACGTTCTTACTCACGGCTTCGACGAAATAAACTTAGATTACATTCGCTTCCCGTCGGACGGCAATCTAGAAGTGGTGACGTATCCCTTCTGGAACGGCACCACACCAAAACATGAAATTATTGCCGCATTCTTTCACTATCTACGCCGGGAACTCCCCAACACGAAACTTTCGGCCGACATTTTCGGCCAAGCCACGATTGACTACGGTGATAACGGCATTGGCCAAGTGATAGAAGACGCCTACGAAAGCTTTGACTACGTCGCGCCAATGGTCTATCCATCGCATTACATTCCGAACTTTCTCGGTCTTGGAAATCCCGCCACTCACCCTTACGAAGTGGTAAAATATTCAATGGATAGCGCTTTGGCGCGGCTAATAAACTATAACCAGAAACTTATGACAACCAGCACGTCATCGGTCGCCGGCCATCGCTTATCGGTTAAGCTTCGTCCATGGCTTCAGGCTTTTGATCTCGGCGCGGACTACACGCCGGAGATGGTTCGTAAGCAGATCAGCGCGGTCTACGATGCAGCAAAATCCTCGCCGGAACTCCTCGACGGTTTCATGTTGTGGGACGCGTCGAACATGTACGACCGGCGAGCCCTGCTTCCCGAAAGATGATTTTTGCGCTAAAATGGAGGAACTAAAGCCGCTCATAGTAACATTTGTCGTTCTCTTCGTCATAATCGGTTTCTTCCTATTTATTTTTCAGGACAAAGAACCGGCGATGACGGAAACACCAGATCAAACAAAGCAAGAAAATGGGATCACCCTCCAAAAAGAAATGGAAAAACTCACTATAAAAAGCTCGGCTTTTAAGAATAATGACAGCATTCCGCCGAAGTACACCTGCGACGGCGATAACGTCAATCCTCTGATAGAAATTCTGAATGTCCCGAAAGAAGCGAAAAGCCTCGCGCTCGTCATGGAAGATCCGGACGCGACGGGCGGCGTCACATGGGACCACTGGCTTCTCTGGAATATTGACCCTCAGACAAACTACATCGAGGAAGATAACGTTCCTTCCGGCGCCGTTCAGGGAAGGACAAGTTTTGGCAGTGCCCGCTACGGAGGCCCCTGTCCGCCGCGGGGCTCAAAACCCCACCGCTACATGTTCAGGGTATATGCCTTGGACACCGTCCTTAATCTCGCGGAAGGCGAACCTAAGTCCGCGCTCTTAAAAGCAATGGAAGGCCATGTCCTCGCTGAGGGTCTGCTCATCGGACTCTACGAAAGACAATAGACGATGCTGAAAAAGCTCAAGAACGACGCGCGGTATTCCTGGACGGCGCACTCGTTCATGAAGATGCAGTATTACGGCATCTCGGAAGGACGAGTGAAGAGAATAATAAGGTTTCCCAAAAGGACAGAGGAGGGGATAGTGCCGGATACCGTCGCAGTGATGCAACCGGCCGGCACGAAAAGATATCAGGAAATCTGGGTGATGTACAAGCTCGCCAAGCGAGCAAATTCCAAACCACAAGTTCCAAATCCCAAACAAAAAACAATTAAAGTGATAACGGCCTGGCGCTACCCGGGTAAAAGCCCAGAACGCAATCCAGTCCCGAAAGAAATAATCGAGGAGGTGCGAGCTCTATTATGATAGCGCTATAATCAATTATAGCGCCTGAAACTTTTTATGTTATTGTCCGTCAATTAAATTTTAATCATGTCCAAAGTTTTAAACGCGAAGTTTTTTGAACACCAAACTGTTGCGGTGGCTAAATTACTCTTGGGTAAATATCTCTGCCGCAGAATCCGCGGCAAAACTATCCGCGCGATGATAACCGAGACGGAGGCTTATGACGGACCGAAAGATGCAGCCTCGCATGCCCACAAGGGCATAACCCCGAGGAATATTGTTATGTTTGGCCCGGCCGGCTACTGGTATGTTTATTTTACCTACGGTATGCACTGGATGCTAAACGTCGTAACCGGTAAGAAAGGTTTCCCGGCCGCGGTCCTTATAAGGGGAGTGAAAGGCGTTAGCGGGCCTGGCAGGGTCACAAAATCCTTCGGAATCGATTTGAAATTCAACGGCCTTATGGCCAACCGCAAAACCGGCCTTTGGATAGAGGATAAGGGCGTGAAAATCCCCAAATCCAAAATCGGAAGGTCCAAACGTGTCGGCGTTGATTACGCTGGACCCGTATGGTCAAACAAGCATTATCGCTTTTACGTGAAATGAAACTTTCGATAGGCATAGTGGGTCTTCCAAACGTCGGTAAATCGACGCTTTTCAAACTGATCACCAAGGCGGAGGTAAATATTGCCAATTACCCTTTCGCTACTATTGATCCGAATATCGGCGTAGTGCCGGTACCAGACGAGCGTCTCCAAGTTCTCGCAAAAATATCAAAATCCAGGAAAATCGTCCCAGCCGTAGTAGAATTCTACGACATCGCCGGCCTTGTGAAAGGAGCAAACAAAGGCGAAGGTTTGGGCAACCAGTTCCTCACGAATATTCGTGAAGTAAACGCCGTGCTCCAAGTAGTGCGCTGTTTCAAAGGCAACGACATAATCCACGTGGAAGGCGGCGTGAACCCTTTGCGTGACGTGGAGATTATAAAAACCGAACTTGCTCTGAAAGACATCGAAACTGTGGAAAAACGGCTCGCGAAAGCCGAATCTGACGCACGAAGCGGTAAGAAGGAATATGTCGACCTGAAAGATTCGCTCGGCGAGATAAAAGCGATGCTCGAGAAAGGAAAATTCCTGGGACTTGTCCCGAAGGACAACGAACAGTATTGGAAACTTTTCCGGGAAATGAACCTTTTGACCGCCAAACCACAGCTTTATCTCCTAAACGGCACAATGAAAGACGTGCCAGCCGAGCTCGTAACAGCAATAAGGGAGATAGGCGCCGATTATCTCGCGGTTGACCTCGCAACGGTTTCCGAAGTACCGGAACTCATAAAAAAGGCCTATGATGTTCTAAACTTGATAAGCTTTTTCACGACCGGCGAGGACGAAACGCGGGCCTGGACTATAGAAAGAGGAACTCGCGCGCCCCAGGCGGCGGGAGTCATTCACACCGATTTCGAGAAGAAATTCATCCGGGCCGAAGTGGTCAAATACGAGCGCCTAGTGGAAGCGGGTGGTTGGAACGGAGCAAAACAGAAAGGTTGGCTAAAAGTAGAAGGTAAAGACTATGTGGTTGAAGATGGTGACGTGATGGTTGTACGGCACGGCTAATATTCACCACATTTAAGGCGAGGACAAGCGTTTTTGCCTCCCTGGGGTTGCTGCCACAGATATAGCGGTTTATCTATTTTTAGAAAGGATAAAAAGCGCAAGAGAGGACATTAGAAGACCGAAATCCCGGAACGTGACATCGTCCACGCCGTAGAGAACGAGAATCAAACCAATATCGAGAAAGGCGACGAGCGATGCGGCCGGCAAATAAAAGCCGGCGGCGAGGGCAAGCCCGATCAAGAGCTCGAAAACGCCGTGGAGAGCGAGAAGCGTTCCTGCCGGAGCAATAAAACCGGTCCATTCCGGAACGTAGCCAATCCAGCTCGATGGATTGGAAAGAGAGCTCGCGCCGGCATACACAAAGGTAAGACCGAGACCCAAACGAAGGATGAGAATAGGATTCAATGCTGATTTTCCGATCCTGAACATGATAAAATTATATCAAAGCAAATGACTTATGAGCTCGCTCTGAACGAATACAAGGGACCGCTGGATAAGCTCCTTGAGCTCGTGGAAGAGAAAAAACTGGAGATAACACGCGTGAGCCTTTCCGAGGTAACGGCCGATTTTTTGGACTACCTGAAAAAGATGGAGGCAGAAAAAACAAACCACGGTCTAATCGCCGATTTCCTTGCCGTCGCCTCGCGCCTTATACTTATAAAATCCAAAACTCTGCTGCCGGCTTTAGAACTATCAGCCGAGGAGGAATCCGACATAAAGAACCTAGAAGCAAGATTGAAGATCTACGCCGAACTAAAGGGAGCGCAGAAGAATATCAAATCCCTCTGGAACGAGCAACAGGTGATGGCAACGCGTGAATTCCTCTCGGGTATGGAAGCGGTTTTTTACCCACCGGAAGGAATCTCAAAAGAAGACTTGGCGCCGGCGCTAGAGAGAATCCTTGAGGAACTTCAACGGTTCCTGAAGCCCGTTGAGACCATTAAGATAGAGGTGATCAATTTGAAAGCGAAGATAGAGGATATTCTAAAGAAGCTTGAGGGAAAACCGATGGGCCTACGCGGTCTGCGAAACGAAAATTCAAGGAGCGAACTCGTTGTTCTCTTCCTTGCCATCCTTCACATGATAAAGGAGGAATTGATCCACGTCGAACAGGAAACGCATTTTGCCGAGATCCAGATTGCGAGGAAATGACTATGGAAAATAACAGGAAAATAGGGGAGCTTGAGGCGTTGCTCTTCGTCTATGGTGAACCTCTGGAGATAAAAAAAATCGCCAAGCTCCTCAAAGTGAAAGAAACAGAAGCAAGCGACATCGTCGCAACCTTCGAATCACGCCTTGCGAGCGAGGACCGCGGACTCGCGCTTATGAGGGACGGCGAACGCATCCAAATCGCAACTAAGCCGGAATTCCGGACAGTGAACGAAACGTTAATGAAAGAAGAATTTCGCGAGGAACTAACACCTGCCGCACTGGAGACGCTTTCCATTGTGGCTTATTTGGGTCCCGTGCCGCGTTCGACTATCGACTATGTCCGGGGCGTAAACTCAAGTTTCATTCTACGGAACCTTCTGATGCGAGGCCTCGTGGAAAGGGAAACAAGCGAGGAAGGTAGGCACGCTTACAAATACCGCGTGAGTTTGGATTTCCTAAAACACCTCGGCCTGACCAGGAAGGAAGAGTTGCCGGAATTCGAAAAATATCGCAATATTCTAACGAGTTTCGAAACGCCATGAACTTAAAATTCCAAGCTCTCATGCTCGCGGCGGTGGTAATCGTCTCCGCCGCCATAACCAATATTGATTCCGCGCCGGCAGAAGAAAAAATAGAGAAGAGAGCAGGCGCAGAGATTAGTGCGACCCCAAATCTCTCTTTTGAGAGGGATTCATTTTTCACCGCCCGCGTTGCACCGCAAATCGTCGCCGAAGTAAGAAAAGCGCCAGAAAGAAACTGGTCGGTCCTGGACCCCAAGGTTTCGGCCGAGGCTGTCATCGTCCAAGCTTTGGACGAAAACTGGCCGCTCTTCTACCTAAACACATATAAATCATGGCCGCTTGCCTCACTTACCAAACTTGTCACAGCCGTCGTCGTCATAGAATCCATCGGCGAGAACAAAAAAATAGCCATTGACGAAGCCGCCGTCGCGACAGAAGGTGAAGCCGGTAATTTAAAAAGCGGAGAAGTCTATACTTCCCGCGATCTCCTGAAAATAATGCTCCTTACGTCATCGAACGATGCCGCCGCCGCGTTCGAAAATCATCTGGGCAAGGAAAAATTCGTGCAACTTATGAATGAAAAGCTCAGGGAACTCAATATGAACCAAACCGTAGTTTATGATGCCTCCGGCCTCGATGACCGCAATGTTTCAACAGCAAGCGATATCCTTCGCCTCACAAAATACATCCTCGAAAATGAACCACAGATATTCAACTGGACCAGGGTCGTGAGCCAGCTCGTACAACCTTTGAACGATGTTTCTAGCCGGACAATCATTAACATTAACAGTTTGGTGAACGATCCCGGATTTTTAGGCGGAAAAACAGGCACTTCCGAAAAAGCCAGACAGAATGCCGTGGCGATCTTTTCCTCCGACAGATTGAAAACTGTCGTTGTGATCCTCGGCAGCCGCGATCGCGACCGGGAAATAGCACAACTCCTTGAGTGGGCAAAAGTCGCTTATGTATTTCCTTAAATGCTTGTATTTGAAGCGGTAAGAGTTCTCATCATCTTTGCGTTCGCTTTCGTCGTCGCACTCTTCATCACACCATTCGTAGCGCACTTTCTAGAGAAGTACGGCTTAAAGAAGAAAAACATCCGCGACGAAAAGACAGCGCCGATTTTTTATCGGTTTCACAAAGACAAATCTCAAACACCCACCATGGGCGGCATCATCATTTGGGCAACCGTTCTTGGAATGGCCGCCGTTTTCCTCGTTCTTCGGACCTTCCTCGACGGCTTCGCCAATTATTTCGACTTCGTGAACCGGGCCGAAACCTACTTGCCGCTAGCGACACTTTTCTTCACGGCGGTGGTTGGCCTGATCGACGATATGTTCGGTATTCTGGGCAAAGGACCGCACGGCGGAGGGCTTTCCATCAAGCAAAAACTCCTGCTCTACACCGGCGTGGCACTGGTAGGCGCTTGGTGGTTTTTCTTTAAACTCGGTTGGGACGTTCTCTACGTTCCTTTCTTAGGGAATATCTATATCGGCCCGTGGTATATCCCATTCTTCGTATTCGTCATAGTTGCCACGGCATTTTCTGCGAACGAGACAGACGGCCTTGACGGCCTTGCAGCCGGAACGCTTTTCTTCTCCTTCGCCGCAATGGCAGTCGTCGCTTTTATCCTCCAACGCTTCGACCTGGCTGCCATGAACGCCGCGATCCTGGGTGCGCTCCTCGCTTTCCTTTGGTTCAATATTCATCCAGCCCGCTTTTTCATGGGCGACACTGGCTCGATGTCTCTTGGTATTACACTGGGCGTTATGGCAATGTTAACCAACACGGCGCTCTACCTCCCATTCTTCGGTATAGTTCTTGTCGGCGAGTCGCTTTCGGTTATAATCCAGGTTATTTCTAAAAGATTTCGCGGTAAAAAAGTTTTCCTTTCAGCTCCCATTCACCACCATTTCCAAGGAATTGGCTGGATAGAAAGCCAGATAACAATGCGTTTTTGGATAATCTCGGCGGTGGCCACAACCTTCGGTTTGGTTCTATTCTTCCTCGCCCGTTTCGCCTAAAATTCCCTGCTATAATTAGGAAATGCCGACCGTTCTCGTCAAAAACGGGCTTGTCTACGACGGCTCCGGCGAACCGCCGAAGAAAGCTGATATTCTTGTGAGACGCGGCCGAATCGTCAGGCTCGGCTCGTTCCCTAAAAAAGAAGCTGATGTGCTCCTTGACGCCGCCGGAGGCATTGTTGTGCCTGGTTTCATCGATATTAATTCCGATTTCGACCACCGCCTGGAAATACTAAACGACCCCACCGGCGAAAAATTGGTCATGGCAGGAATTACTACGGTTCTCGGCGGTAACTGTGGCTCCTCACTTTTCCCCGTCTTCGGAATTTCCATGCTCTCACTCCGGAAGTGGGGCGACATATCGAAAATAAACGTAGGCTGGCGTGGAATCTCCGATTTTCTGAAAACCATTGAAAGGCGCAGTTTGGGTGTTAATTTCGGAACACTTGTCGGCCACGGCACCGTCAGGCGGGGCTTACTCGGCGAGGATGCGCGTGATCTTACAGACCGGGAAACAGCGGCAATGATAAAGATTGTCGAGGAATCGCTGGTTCAAGGAGCTTTCGGTATTTCTTTCGGTCTCGATTACGCTCACGCCAAAATGACGCCGTTTAAGGAGATCTCGGAACTCTGCCGGCTCGCCGCTGCAAAAAATCGCGTAGTTTCCATCCATTTGCGCGATTACACCGAAGGACTAATACCGGCTGTGGAAGAAACAATAAAACTCGGCAAGGAAACGGAAGCAAAGGTGGAAATAAGCCATCTCGAGCCGGTCCTAGGGTTCCGGAATAATTACGTCCGAGCCAAAGAAACGATAGAAGCAGAAACTGCAGGAACCCATGTCCATTTCGACTGCAATATTGAGGGCGTCATTAAAATACCCATCTACCAGCTTCTGCCGCCTACCGTGAAACGCGGAAATCTCGATACAATGAACGATTCCTTGAGAGAGTCGCGCCTAGAGAAGGGGATTCTTGATCACTTGAAAAAAGTGTCCGTGGACGAAATAATCATCTTTTCCGCTCCACCGCCGCTCGGTTTTTTAAACGGTCGGACCTTGGACGATTTCGCAATAAGCCACGAGCTAAGAAAAGAAGAAGCTATTCTCCGTCTGATGCGTCTTTCTCACCTGCGCGCCGTGGTTCTCTTGCGGAACGTCGATGATAAAATGGCCGCCGAATTCGCTGCTTCTCCGTCATCATTTGTCTCTTCTGGAGCAACGGGAAAGTATGAAGCTTTCACGAACTTTCTCCGGGCTGCGAGTGGTATTGGTATACCGCTTGAGAAAGCAGTCCAAAAAGCAACGGGCGGTCCGGCTGAAAAATTCGGGATAAAGAACCGCGGCCTGATTAAAGAAAACTACTTTGCCGATCTTGTCGTTCTACGCGACTTCAAACCTCGCGACGTTGTCATAAACGGTAAAGTCGCACTGATGGACGGCAATTTCAAACCAGTCGCAAGCGGAAGCGTTCTGCGCGCCGGGTAAAATGGCGGGATCACCAAGGCCAACTTCGTCCGCGGACTTCGTTATCGTCGGAATAGTGGTTGTATTAACCATCTTCGGGCTCACAATGCTCACGAGCGCTTCGTCCGACCTTGGTCTATCTAAGTTTGGTGACAGTTATTATTACCTCAAAAACCAGCTACTTCACGGTTTAACCTTCGGTCTTGCTGGGTTTCTCGTTACCGCTTTCACGTATTACCGGAGGTGGGAAAAACTTGCATTGCCATTCTTTCTCCTCGCGCTGGTCATGCTCCTCCTCCTTTTCTCGCCGCTCGGGCTCCTAACCAAGGGCGCGACGCGATGGCTCGATCTGGGCTTTATTAGCTTCCAACCAGCGGAAATTTTGAAGCTCGCTTTCGTGCTCTACATCGCCGCCTGGCTCGCCAAAAACGAGAAGAGGGGTAAAAGTTTGAGCGAGGGATTTCTGCCGTTTATAATCCTGGTCGGTATCGTCACGTTCCTCATTTTAAAACAACCATCCACAACCACCGCGTTTCTCATTGCGGCCTCGGCATTTTGTATGTACTTTGCCGCTGGCGCCAAGATAAGATTTTTTGTCGGAGCTATTCTCGTCACCGTTATAGCTCTCTTAGTCGCAGCCTACACGCTTCCTGAGGATAATTACCGCATTATGAGAATACGAACATTCCTCGAGCCAGAGACGGCCGACGTTCTTTCAACCGGTTACCAGGTTGAAAAAACGACACTTGCCATCGGCTCCGGTGGGATCTGGGGCGTTGGCTACGGGAACTCCGTTTCCAAACTAAAACAGCTTCCGGAGCAGATAGGGGATTCCATCTTCGCCGTCATCGCGGAGGAATTCGGTTTTGTTGGCAGCGGCCTTCTCATATTCGCGTTTGGGTTTCTAGTACTCCGATGCATCAACATGACAAGGAAGGTGCCGGACGCATTCGGACGCTTCCTTGTGATAGGATTCGCTTCTCTAATCGGTTTCCAGGCTTTTGTAAATATAGGAGCCGTCTCCGGTCTTATTCCTTTCACGGGCGTGCCCCTGCCCTTCATCAGTTTCGGCGGAACCGCGCTTGCTGTATTTCTCACAATGAGCGGGATTATAGTAAATGTATCAAGATATAGACGTTAAACGTTTGAGGTTTAACCTCCCAAACATTGACGTCAATTCGCATGGAGGTCGAGCCTCGCAAAATTGAAAAGAAACATGCAATCCGAAACTAAAATTTGCCAGAATTGCAAGAACCAGTTCACAATCGAACCGGAGGATTTTGATTTTTACAGGAAGATAGATGTTCCGGCGCCGACGTGGTGCCCGGAGTGCCGTATGAAAAGGAGAATGTTATTTCGCAATGAATTCAATATGTACCGATATAAATGCGGACTATGCAATAAGGAAGGTATCTCTCACTATTCAGATAAGGTTAGTTTTCCGATATATTGCAACGATTGTTGGTGGTCTGATAAATGGGATCCGCTCCAGTACGGTTTGGACTATGATTCTCGCAAAGGATTCTTTGTTCAGTGGAAAGAACTTTCCGATGCCGTACCCAGACCAAATTTAGAGGCATATCAAAATAAGAATTCATCTTACTCAGATTATACTTGGTTTTCAAAAAATATTTATCTGTCGCCAACAACCATAAGCTCTGATAACGTTGCTTATTCCAAAACAGTTTACGGCGGTCGGGACGTGTTTGACTCCACAACAGTCATGAACTGTGAGAAAGTTTATCACGCCATTGACTCGGAGCACTGCGTTAATTGCAAGTTCATATCTGACTGCAAAGATTGTTTAGATAGTGCTTTTTTGTACGATTGCCGCAATTCTTCAGATTGTTTTATGAGTAGCAATTTACGCAATAAAAAATTCATTTTCCGCAACAAACAGCTTAACGAAGATGAATATCGTCGAGAGCTTAGTAAAATAACCTATGACCGAGAAAATTTAGCTCGGCTCTTATCAGAATACTTGCACATGCGGAAAAGCGTGCTACACAAGCACGCCAACATTGTAAAATGCCTCAATTCCTCCGGCAACAATTTGTTTCAATGCAAAAACGCAGTCCGCTGTTTTAACGCCGAAAGCTGTGAAGATGTGAAATACGGCGTTCAAATGGCTCGCGCCAAAGACTCTCATGATGTTTTTGGAGTGGGGGATAAAGAAGCAGCTTTACTCTATGAGGGGGTTAATGTGGGATACCTTGATTCAAACATTTACTTTTCCACTAACTCTTTTGAGAACTGCGCTCGTGTGCAATACTGCGATTACTGCCGCGGTAGCCAAGACCTTTTCGGATGTATAGGTCTAAGAAAAAAACAGTACTGTATTTTGAATAAGCAGTATGACAAAGAAACCTACTTACAGCTTAAGAATAAAATAAGCAAAGAAATGAGTGAAAACCCCTATTTTGACTCTGCGGGTAACTTTTATAAATATGGCGAATTTTTCCCGCCAGAGTTTTCACCATTTGCGTATAACGAAGCTATGACTCAGTTTTATTTTCCTTCAAAGGAAGGTGAGTTTACACTCTCAGGGTGCCAGTGGGCAGGAGAGAAAAAAAGAGAGTATCAACCGACAAAACATCCTGACGAAATTCCACAATCCATTAAAGAAGTGAGTGATGATATTTTACGCGAAGTTATTGAGTGTAAACATAAAGGAAAGTGCGGGCATAATTGTACCATCGCATTTAAAATAGTCCCCCAAGAACTTCAACTCTACCGGCAAATGAATATACCTATTCCAATACTTTGTCCTGCTTGTAGAAATGAAGAAAGGCAGGCGTTACGTACCCCTATAAAACTCTGGCACCGTGAGTGTATGTGTGACTATAAAGTCTATCAAAATTCCTCAAAACACAGCCATCACCCAGAAGAGAGGTGCCCCAACGAATTTGAAACCTCCTACGCCCCCGACAGACCGGAGATTGTGTACTGCGAGCTATGTTATAACGCCGAAGTAGTATGAAAAAGATTGTACTAACAGGCGGGGGAACGGGCGGACATATTTTTCCGCTTGTGGCGGTAGCCGAAGAAATCCAAAAACAATCTAGTGAAGTTCAACTTCACTACATTGGCCCGAATCACCCTTTGAACGTCGAGTTTACAAAAAGAAACATCGAAACACTGTCGATTGTCTCAAGCAAGCTCCGCCGCTATTTTGACTGGCGGAACTTTACCGACATTTTTAAGTTTCTCTGGAGTATTTTTCAATCACTGGCTCATATTTTCTACATCCAGCCAGATTTAGTCTTTTCCAAAGGCGGACCGGGGGCGCTCCCGGTAGTCTTGGCCGCCCGGTGTTTTTTCGTGCCGGTTGTGATTCATGATTCCGACGCCGTACCGGGACTCACGAACCGTCTCTCGGCGATTTTTGCAAAGAAAATCTTCATCGCTTGGAAAAACGCCGAAAAATACTTCCCGAAAAACAAAACCGAACTCATAGGCAACCCCATTCGCGCCGATCTTCTGAAAGATTCAACAAAACCACAACATTCCAGTATTTTGCAGAATGTTAGAGTGTCTATTTTGGTGCTTGGCGGCTCCCAAGGAGCAGCCTGCATTAACTCTTTTATCTCCGCGCACCTTAAAGAATTATTAAAATTGGGGAGCATTCTTCATCAAACGGGTGAAAATAATGTCGGCGCTATAATTAATTATAGTGCTTCCAAAAACTACCACCCAGTGAAATTTTTAGACGCCGCAGAATTAAAGCGAGCGCTGTCAAAAACCAACCTCGTTATTTCCCGCGCCGGCGCAAGCGCCATTTTTGAAATCGCCGCTTTTGGGAAACCTTCCATATTAATTCCGCTCGAAGGTGCGGCAAGCAATCATCAAAAAGCCAATGCCTATGAATACGCTGCCACCGGAGCGGCCGTGGTGGTGGAAGAAAGCGACCTAAACTGGCAAACTATGAAAACCGAAATTGAAAAAATCCTCAAAAACGGGAAAATCGCAAAAGCAATGGCAAAAGCCGCTAAAAGTTTCTCAAAACATGAAGCGGCAGAGAAAATCGCTAAAAAACTCCTAAACTTTGGAGGTTTGACCTCCTAATATTGCCGTCAACATTTGGGAATTTAAACCTCCCCTTATTGGTGTTTTGTGTCATAATTGAAATAATGACACCGGATCCCAAGAAAAAGCCAATAAGAGTGCGTTTTGCGCCGTCACCAACAGGTCCGCTTCATCTGGGCAACGCCCGAGCGGCACTTTTCAACTGGCTTTTTGCGAAACATGAAGGCGGAAAATTCCTCCTGCGGATAGAGGACACCGACAAAGAACGCTCCAAGAAGGAGTTTGAAAAGGACATTTTAGAAGGTCTTGAATGGCTTGAGCTCAAACCCGACGAAAAACCGATCCGCCAGAGTGAACGTTTGGAAATTTACGCCGAAAACCTGCAAAAGCTACTCGACGAAAAGAAGGCGTATTGGTGTTTCTGCTCGCACGAAGAACTCGAAGCAGAAAGACAGATGCAGCTTTCTCAGGGCATTGCTCCGAAATATGGAGGCCGATGCCGTCATCTACCGCCGGAGAAAGCGGCTTTGAGAGTAGAAAACGGTGAAAAAGCCGTCATTCGCATCCGCATGCCAGAGAAAAAAATCTCATTCACTGATGTCGTGAAAGGCAGAATAGAGTTTGATATGACCCTAGTGGGCGATGTGGTAATAGCGAAGGGATTAAGAGAACCCCTCTATAATTTTGCGGCGGCAGTGGACGACGTCCTTACAAACATAAGCCACGTGATCCGGGGCGAGGACCATATCGCGAACACTCCTAAGCAGATCGTCATCCAAGAAGCACTAGGTTTCGAAGGACCTCACTTCGCGCACTTGCCGTTAATTTTAGACACCGGCCGGAAAAAACTTTCCAAACGGAAACTGGAAACGTCCTTAAACGATTACAGGAAGGAAGGATACCTCTCCGAAGCAATGCTGAATTTTCTCGTTCTTCTCGGCTGGCACCCGCAGGAAGACAGGGAAGTGGTAAGCCGCGAAGAAATGGTCGAAGAATTCACCTTGGAACGGGTGCAGAAAGGCGGCGCCGTCTTCAACGAAGAAAAACTGAACTGGCTGAATGCTCATTACATCAAAGCAATGAAAACTGAAGAATTGCTCGAGCGCGCAAAACCCTTTATACCCAAAACATGGTTCAAAAATGAAAAACTCCTTCTGGCGGTGCTCGAAACTGAAAAGGAAAGAGCGAAAAATTTGAAAGATTTCAAAAATCTGGCTGATTTTTTCTTCGAACTTCCGGAATACGACGCAAAATTCCTTATTTGGAAAGAAACACCTCCAGAAAGGATTCTGGCCAACTTGAAAACCGTTCGCGAACTCGTTAATGATAATTCATATCCCGCGTCAGAAATAATGGCGCTTGCCGAAAGAGAAGGTAGAGGCGAGGTTCTGTGGCCGCTCCGGGTCGCTCTTTCCGGAAGAGAGGCAAGTCCAGGACCATTGGAAATATTGAAAATCCTCGGCCGGACCGAAACCGTTAAAAGACTCGACAAAGCCATCAAAAAACTCGAAAAATGAGGTTTTTCCGCGATATATTGCTTGTAACGTTTATTGTCCTCGGCATTATTTCAATGGCGCCGGTTCTTTCGCAGACAACAGTAGAAGAGGGGAGTGCTACAAACGAAGCGTCGGAAGCAGAAAGTCTTCGTTCCCAGATAGATGCGAAAAGCGCTGAACTCAAACAACTCTTGGAAGAGAGGGCCAAGATCGAGGAACAACTGGAGCAAACAGGCTCTCTGAAAAGTTCTCTCCAAAAAGAGCTGAAGATCATTGACTACAACATCAGCCAATTGAATCTCTCCATCAAAGCGAACAGAGTAGCATTAGAAAAACTCGACTTGGAAATAAAATCCCTGAACGGGAACATCCGAAGTATTGAAAAGAGCATCGATAATAAAAAGACGACAATCGGCAAGCTTATGGTCAAACTCCAACAAAAAGACCGGGAAAACTTTCTGATGATACTCCTGAAAAACCAGAGTTTGGCCGAAAGCGTCTCCGAGGCTCAATCCATTGCTACTTTAAACAGCGACCTTGTTGCAAGCGCTGAGGAGCTCCGCAAGTACCAAGTGGACCTCGTCGAAAAACTGAGTGAGGAACAACTTAAACAAAGGCAGAAAGAACGAGAGCAGGCAAGTTTGGTGAACCGTCAACAGATCGTCCAAGCACAAAAAGCAACTAAGAACACCATTCTTGCCCAAACGAAGAACCAGGAAAAATTGTATCAGGAGCAGCTCGCCGAGCTCGATAAGAAGCAAGAGGAAATAAGCAAAATCATCGAGGAATACGAGGATCAACTCCGCAAGTCCTTTGACCCAAGTTTATTACCCGTGAAACGCCCTGGCGTCATCGGCTTTCCGGTTGAAAACCCTCACATGACGCAGGATTATGGACCGACAAAATTCGCTGAAAGAGCTTATCGGAGCAAAACCCACAATGGCGTTGATTTCCGGGCGCCTGTCGGCACACCGATTATGGCGGTTGAGAACGGCACGGTCATAGCGGTGGACAACAACGACCGCGGCACTTCACGTTGGTTTAAATACCAATATGGCAAATATGTCTTAATTCAGCACGATAACGGCTTAACAAGTTTGTACGCACATCTCTCACGCCAAGTAGTCCAAAAAGGCCAGCAGATTACAAAAGGCGACGTTATTGGCTACTCCGGCGACACCGGCTATTCTTACGGTGCTCATTTACATCTCACGCTTCTGTGGACGCCTTCGGTGAGCTTAAAATCCATTGCGCCGGCAGCGGGCCTTGTTCCGGTCGGTGTTACAATTAACCCAAGGGATTATTTGCCGAATTTCCCGCCGGGAGCTATAAGCGCAACCGCCAGATAATTAATTATTATTTATGAAAATCTTAGTAATAACCTCAATAATCTTCTCCTTGCCGATTTTAGCTTACGGACAGGGGATTGATATTGGAAAAGTCCTGAACTTTCTCTTTCCGCAAGACGTCTTAAGCGGCTTCAGCGAAGCCTGGAATACGATAAATAACTGGGTCTACGACCGCTTTGGAGTGAATTTAAGGGTCATTGTATCCTGGTTGGGTAACGTCTTGCTTTCATTGCTAAATTTCTTCGTCGGAATAATTAAATGGATTATAGAATTGGTGCAGAAATAGCCCCTGTGTATAAGTTGGCTGTTCTTATTGTGCGACACAAATTATAATTAAAGGGGTGGGAGAAAAATTACCTGGTGATTACATTGCCGGCTTTGTAGACGGCGAGGGTTGTTTTTATATAAATTTCAGACGCGATGTTAGACACGACAGGAAAAATAAGCCGGTCTATTTTTATTGGAAAATAGGATTTGCTATAGTGTTGCGTGATGATGACAAAGAAATACTAGAAAATATCAAACAAACCTTAAGCTGCGGCATCATTTTCAATAGAAACGGTCAAGCGAGGCTCCAGATAAATAACTTGAACGATCTCGTAGAGAAAGTAGTACCATTTTTTGATAACCACGTTTTAAGAGCTAAAAAGAAATACGACTATGTATTATGGAAAGAGGCTCTAAACATCCTACAAAGAAACAGACAAACAAGAATTCCAGGAGAGAAAAAATTCTCTAAGGTGAACTGGAATGATACTGACTTAAAGAAATTACAGAAAATAAAGTCGGAAATGGAAAAATATAAAAGTAGGAGGAAACCGTGGAAATGGCTTTTATAAATTATCATGACAGAAAAGGTATATTATACGACACGAGAGATTTTGCTAAATCCCCATGAAAGACCTCTCCCCTTTAAATAAGCCCTTGGTCCACTTCATTGGAGTGGGTGGAATAGGTATTAGTGCACTGGCACAGTGGTTTTTGGC
Organism: Minisyncoccota bacterium; assembly: GCA_035573955.1. GTDB lineage: Bacteria > Patescibacteriota > Minisyncoccia > UBA6257 > GWB1-50-10 > GWB1-50-10. Next base: position 44,944 of record DATLZO010000019.1, on the reverse strand, counting down.
CCAAAAATGGGCTATTTCGGGGTCAGATATGCAGGATAGTGATTTAGTACGAAATCTGCAAAAAAAGGGCTTAAAGTTCAAAATTGGGCACAAAAAAACCAATATTGGGACTAAAACGGCTCTAGTTGTATACAACCAGGCTATTCCGGCCTCGAATCCAGAATTAAGGGAGGCAAGGCGGCGGAACATCCCGACACTCACCTATCCGCAGATTTTGGGAGCGCTCACCCGAAACTACAAGACCGTCGCCATCGCTGGCGCCCACGGCAAAAGTACCACGACCGCTCTCACATCGCTTGTTATGATCGGAGCCGGTTTTGACCCAACGGTCATCGTCGGCACACTACTCAAGGAATTCGGCGACTCAAACTTCCGGAACGGTAAAAGTGACTGGCTTTTAATCGAGGCTGACGAATTTAAAATGTCCTTCCATAACTACTCCCCCACCTATGCTGTAATCACGAATATTGATAAGGAACATTTGGACGTTTATAAGAATCTCGCAAATGTAAAAAAATCTTTCTTGAAATTTATCGGAAACATAAAAGCGGGCGGGATTTTAGTAGCGAACCGCGACGATAAAAATCTTTTTGGTCTAAAATCCCGAATCCAAAAAATTTGCAAGAAACAGAGCATCCGACTGATTTGGTATAGAGGTGGCATACTTAAATATACCACCCCTCTCCGGAGGATAAAAAAAGTTTTAAAAATTACGGGGCAGCACAATGTTTCGAACGCCCTGGCTGTTTATACGCTCGCTCGCGCGCTCGGTATCAAAGAAAAAACAATATTAAAAGCATTAAGCGGCTATCGCGGCGCCTGGCGCCGGATGGAATACCGTGGGCAATTCAAAATTCAAAATTCAAAATTCAAAATCCCCGTGTATGACGACTATGCACATCATCCGACAGAGATCAAGGCGACCCTTCAAGCCTTTCACGAAAAATTCCCGGAGTCGGATATAGTTTGCGTTTTCCAGCCGCATCAAGCTCACCGCCTGAAAAATCTTTTCAAGGAATTTACCTCTGCTTTTGATTTAGCCGACTATTTAATTTTGCTGCCTATTTACCAAGTCGCCGGCCGTGACAAAACCCACCGTGGCTATACTTCCGCCGATTTAGCGAAAAAAATAAAGAATCGCGGTAAAGAAAATATTTATTATCTACCTAACCCAAATAATCTTTGTAAATTTATTAAAAAAACCCTAAATCCTACATCCTACACCCTATCCCCTGTTATTGTAATGATGGGTGCCGGAAACATTGTTAACTACACGGCTTCCTTGATAAAATAAGCCATCGTAATGTACTACTCCGACGAAAACCATTTCAAATCACTCTGCGGCTACGAAGTAGACGGATTTTGGTACCCGCGGGTGACGAAAATCGTGGAAATCAAGTCCAAACCGGCCCTCTACCGCTTCTACGCAAATGTCGAAAACTTTGCGGCCGGCGAACGCATTAAAATGAACTCTGCTACCGAAGGTACGCAGATCCACGAAGCGGCAGAAAAAATCCTCCTTGGTGAGAAACCGGAAATACCCGAGCGCATCCGCCCTTCTATTAAGGCATTCTTGGAATTTTTAGTCGACCGCAACATCCAGGTAGACCCGAACTACGTTGAGCACCGTCTCGTAAACTACGAGCACCGCTATGCCGGGACATTGGACGCAATCGCACTCATCGACGGCAAACTCGGCATTTTGGACATTAAAACATCGCAGGAAATTTACCGCGACTATAATCTCCAGACCTCGGCCTATCTCGCGGCAATGAAGGAACAAGTGAAAAATCTGGAGACGAGGTGGATTTTGCGCATCGACCAGAGCCGTTTCTGCGTCCATTGCAGCGCCATACTCCGCTCTAAGGGCGGTCGGGATAAGATAAAAACACAGTGGGGCAACGCTTTCATGCAAGTCTGCCAACACGAATGGGGTCCGCTCGAGGGCAGGATAGAACTCAAAGAATTCCCCTACTGGCAAGAAGACTTCGATGCATTCCTCGGCGCGAAGAAACTTTGGGAATGGGAAAATATAGAATGGCTTAAAAAAATCGGTTATCTCTAATTATCCCAATTCATAAGCTATAGCTTATGAATTGGGATATTTATTTGCATTTAATGATACTTATTAATGATACTTATTCTTATTAATGATACTTATTAAGGAAACAACGGTGCCGGTTTAGCACGCGGGGGCATGCACTTTCAATGACAGAAAAAATTTCCTTTACAAAACAGATTAAAACTGCGTCTTTGGTCTTATTGGATAAAGATCTGGATCAATGGTGCGTGAGAAGCACTCACGCCCGGCTTCGTGCTGCCAGCTGTCTCCAACAAATTTGCCCACTTCGTCAGGATAAACTATCCGGGAAGGGTTGTTATTTGCCTGCGCAGGCTTGTTGAAATTGGCGCAGAGTTCGAAAGAAAGTGTACCGGTTTTCCTATAGCCGTAATCCCCTCTTGTTTGGGGGTCTTTCGGCAACGTGAAGCCGGAAATCGGATCTTGCAAATCCAAAAGAGAATCGGGTAAAACTCCTTTTTGCTGATAGTAGTTTACAACCTGCCATTGGATATTTTGGAGATCCGAGATCTTCTGCGAATCGTAGCGGAACATGCGCTGACTTCGGGGCGACCCAAGCACACCAAAACCCGCGATTATCGAACCGAGAACCAGAACCGTAGCCCACACTCGCCAGAAGTTCCGACGCGACCCCGAAAGACGATCTTTCAAATCATCTACATAATAACCAAAAATCGAACCGGCGACGACAAACACTGAAAGTATCTTCAAAATAAAACCAGTTGTGAGCTCCCGACCGTCGAGGAAGAAATAAATAAGCGTAACGAGGTCGCCGGCAAGAACCGCCCCGGCTATGAAAAGCGTGATATAGATTAGCCACTTTCTCACCGGATATTCCTTGCGACTTGGTTCCTCCGAATATCCCTTGCGGAGCAGATTGGTGATAAAAAGAAAAAGCGGAAAAACCACGATGAGCGTCGCGACCGGAAGACTGATGGAATTCGAGTCGTAATAACCGCTATCCGTAACCTGCGGGAAAGCGACGTTGATAACGCGGAACAAAATATTGAGAAGCGCAACTGTGCCGACGTACAAAAGAACGATAACGGCAATATGGAAGAAAAAATCCTTGGCAGTTATCTTGTTATTCATTAATTTTAATTATAACAAATAGCCATTACGAAATTTATATTTGACGAAAATATCGTTCCATTTATCGTCGTCGCTCTCACCGCATCCATTTGGATGACAATGGTTGTGAATATGGAAAACCACAAAAACCCGCCTTTTCCGGCGGGTTTTTGGTTCGTTGACGATGTTACTTCGCGAGCGAAACCTTCGTGGCGGCGGGACCCTTGTCGGTATCCACAACCTCGAAAGTAACGGTGTCGCCGACCTTCAATTCCTCAAAAGTCGCGCCAACAAGCTCTTTGGAGTGGAAGAAAAGATCCTTCGTTTCGCCTTCGCGAGCGATGAATCCATATCCTCTATCCGTAAGGGTTTTGATTGTCCCTGTCATGGCTTAGATTGCTTTAAAGAAATACGACCACATTTCTCCACTTAAATGTAACATTTGGGTATTTTTTGTCAATAAGATAACAAATGACAAAGCCGCACTTGGTGTGGTGCGGCTTTGGTGCTAGGGGTGGGAAGGGCGGGATAGCCGCGACTTGGAGCTAATCGGAAAGCTCCGCTATCCGCGTTTCGGCTCGAAAAAACTCGGCAGTACGCTAGCTAGACGTGGTGCGAGATTTTTGCCGGCCGGCTTATGGATTATTCCGGCCCACTTGGCCGCCAGTCACTCGCACAGAACTGGTGGGTCTTGCGTTGTCGCGTGGCTCCCCTCCCACCCATTGTGTGTGCATTATGCACGAGGCAAGAAATCAGCCTCGGATTTAATTCTAGAACTTCATTCCAGACGCGGTCAAGTCCGCTTCCATTGGACCAGCTTGGTGGCCTTAATCTCAATTTTGTCCGCATTCCGCAAGAGCGGAATTTGTTTTCTCCCTAAAATTTTGTGGTACTTGGCCTTTGCCAGCGCGCTGTCCAGACGCCAGATATCCTCTTTTGAGACTATCCAATCCGTGCCGAATTTCCGCAAATCAATCGGTTCGGAATAACCGCGCATCGTCTTCTTTCCGTCGTCCATGAAATACTCGTGAAAATATGACATCGCGAGTTCCCTAATGCTTTTATAAACCGGCTCGCGATAACGTAAAACCGGATGATTGGTTTTGGAAATTGCCCCCCAGCGGCCGTTTTCCCGAAAAAGCGCAAGGACGTGATCAAAATCTCTTTTTGCGGTCTGAAGAACAAAAACGAGCGGTCTCCGGCCGTGGTACCAGAAAATGGCAGCCGCGAGAAAGGCCGCTTCGATACAATAAGCCCGGTTCTTCCGTAAAACCGAGAGCGGCGACCGGCAGGTTATGGAAAAATTTACGGGAATCTTATCAATAAAATCCTGGACTTTTGCCGGCGTGTTCAACTTTTTAAATACCTCGAATTCCGGGATGTTAAAGATTTTCGGCTTTTTTAGCATCTTCAAAATTATAACTGAAAAATGAAGAAGCGGCTCAGAGAGCCGCTTCCGCTAGTGCGAGTGCCGTAAGGCACGTTTCCTCGAAATCATTGCAGATCTTTACATCCGGAGACTTCTCACGGATGAAAGCGCGAAGATACTCTTCCGGGAAACCCGTTTCGATGCCGACCACCACATTCCCGGCCGAGACAAGCGATGCTCCAAGCTCGAGTCCGGAATTGCGGAGATACGGCTGCTTCTTCGGGAACCAGAAGAGCACAGCGCCTTTTCGCAAGGCGCGGAAAAGATGATGCACTTCCCACCTCGTCTGAACGTCGCATTCACTCCCCTCAAAATCTGGGTAAATGCCGCCCGGCCGCTGAGGCGAAGCGACATAAACCCTGCCGTTATTCTTTGAGATGATGCGGATCGCTTCCGCACGCCAATCGGGCGTCTCCCGTATCGGACCGCCAAGGAAAAGAACGGCGGCGTTGCGATCTGTGACAAAATCGGGCGGCGTGATAATCATCATGTTTCCATCCTTTCGTGTACAGTGTTCTGTTTATTCTGTTTTCAAATAGCGAGATTTCATATTGTACTAACCTCGCCTAATTTGCAAGCAAAATCCCGCCCCGCAAATCCGGCGGAGCGGGTGCGGCGAGGGATTAAGTTCTCCTTCTTTTCGCTTTCGCGCGTTTTGCGCGCCTTGCGGCATCGTATTTTCTCCAAGCTCTCGCCGCTTTTGGTTCTATCTCGCCGAGCGCCTTCAGAGAAATCTTGCGCAGATCGGATGTTCTTACAGTTATTTTCCGCTTTGCGGCGAACTTTATGACATCTCGAGTCACTTTGTTCACCACAGTCTTCGTCCGCTTCGCAGGGAGGCGCACATCGCTACAGGCGGCTCTCACCGCACCGGAAACCTTGGAAAGACGAAACGGTTCTTTTTTACCTCCTCTTTTTATGACCCACTTAGCCATATTGGAAAATTTTATTGAACCGGCCTTTGATACTTCTATTATAAATAACAGAAACCCGCCTTGCGGCGGGTTTCTGCGGTAAGTCGTAAGCCGGATTCTGTTTCGGGTGATTATACACCTTAGCGATAATTCATCTAGGACCGGGATTACTCCCGGACTCGAGCGGCATTCCCCGGTCTCCCGGGGCACAGCCTTGCACCCTGTAAGGATTTAGCCGTTTCACTCCCGCTTTTCTATCTCTATCGCGGGATTGGACCGATTAGCTTGAGATTAGGTCCTCCCTCGCCTTTCGGCTCGGGACGTCACTGCTCGCACCTCTATCCTTGCGGACGACGGACGTTATCCGCTACATTTTTATCCCGGCGCACGGCCGGGAGGGTGTCCGGACTTTCCTCTCCAAAACCTTGCGGAATCGGAGCTATCGCTTGACTTACCGAAAACAATATAAGCGCATTTTTTGGTAAAAAGCAAGCCCGGAAATCATCTTCCGGGCTTAGTGCTCGACGATTCGTAAGCGACAATGCGGTTGCGGCCACCGGCCTTCGCGAGATAGAGGGCTTTATCGGCCATTTCCAGAAGCTCATCGAAGTTTTTGGCGCCGTTCACGCTCGAGACACCGCCGGAGACAGTGAACCGAACAATATCGCCGCTATCCCACATGATTGGAGACTTTTCAACTGTCTCCCTCACACGCTCGGCTATCTCCAGTGCTTTCTGCTGCCCAGCGCCGACGAGACCGACTACTATCTCCTCACCGCCCCAGCGGCAAGCCAAATCCACTTCCCTGATGGCGGATGTCACCGTCTCGGCGACTCTCCGAAGAACAGCGTCCCCACACCTATGACCGAACATGTCGTTAAGCTCTTTGAAACGGTCAATGTCAAACACAATAAGCGAGAAATCTTTCACGACGAAAGACGCTCGCTGCGCGCCGACCTTGGCGGAAACCGTCACTTTAATGAAGCGCTCCACCTGATCCCAAAAACCGTGGCGGTTCAAAAGACCAGTGAGTTCATCATTCATGGTGACGTGCTTAAATCTCCGTTTGCTCCGCCGCCATTGTGCGAAGAAAACCACGGAAGCAAAGCTTGCCGCTACAGCCCAAGCGAGTAAAATCGCTTCAAACATCATTTAGGTTCCTTTCTCCGATGTTTGTGTTTGGATTAACAATAAGATGCTGCTTAAAACATTAATATAAAAATTAACTTTTTGTCAAATTAAAACGGGTTCAAAAACCCATATGGGTTTTTGAGACCAGTAAATCATCACAACCCGAAACGATTGAAATTTAAAATAACGTATCCAGAGCGCGATTCACGAGCGCATCGGCTTCTTTATTCTTCTCGCGCGGGATGAGAACGAATTCCACTTTTTTGAAATTCTGCATCTTGTTCCAAACCTCAACGAAGAGTGGCTGGAGATCTTTGTCTTTTATTTTGTATTCGCCTTTCAATTGACTTACCACGAGTTCACTGTCGGAGCGGATTTCTAATTCTGTTTCCTTGGCTTTGTCGGCGCCGAGCAACGCTTTGGCCTTCGTGAGCGCAAAAATGACGGCCCGGTATTCGGCAACATTGTTTGTCGTATTCCCTATCGCCTCGCTGTAGCTTTTTACCCGTCCTGAGCTTGCCGAAGGGTCTTCTACCAAAACGCCGATCGCTGCCGGTCCGGGATTACCTCTCGCTCCTCCGTCTGTATAAATAGTTAATTTTCCCACTTTTTTAATGATTGGGGTGGTATATTTGAACATACCACCTGTGTGTTTCACTTTATTTTTTAATCTTTTTGACGTTTATGACTTTCCAGGGTAATTTCGCATTTCGCGGCAGAATAAAACTTGACGCCGCCCTATGACCACCGCCCCCATACTTTTCGGCGATCTTTGCCACGTTCACTTTTCCGTTGGAACGCAACGAAACTTTGATGCCGTCCGGCGAGACATGCCAGACAATGCCGATCGGTGGCCGGCGACGGTAAAGTTTATGCGCCACTTCCGAGGTATATTTTCTAAGCGGAAAATTAACCGCCAGAATCTTATATTTACCGAATTTCACAAGCTCCGCTTTTTCAGCAATCGCTTTTACAATACGGGCGTCGTAATCGGAAATTACTTTGCCGAGCGCAATATACTTTTTCTTCTCGCTTAGTTTCTCCATTCTGCGGCAAATATTGTCCCAAACTTTAAAGTCATAAGGAAGTGAATAAATGTAAGCCAATAACGTGTGGATTTGAGGAGATTTAAACTTCCATAAATCACCCTCCTCTATATATCGGAGCAGTTTGGGAACTTTTTTCTTAGGATGGAAATATTGCCAAGCGAGGTAAGCGCCGGAATGGTTTAAATCAAATAAATAATCCGAGGCATATTTAATCTCCTTTTTATTGCTGATGTGGTGGTCAATTATCACAACCCTTTTACTGGTTCTTTTAAGTTCTTTAATAAGCTGGGCAGGGTAAGAGCCGTCCAAAATGTAAACTTCTTTGTTTCGAAGAGAATTGGGTGGAAGTTGGTGCGGTTTTACGGCGAAATAATCGGCTCTGTTGCCGAATTTTTTCCAGGCGGCATAAGCTGCGCCGAAACCGTCGGGGCAGTTCGCGTGGTATATAACAACTATGGACTTCATGAATACTTATTTAAGTTCAATAATTTCTGGTTGAACTGCTTCCGGACTCTTATCAGAAAAAAACTTTTCCTTCAACGCCTCTTGTTTTTGAACATCAATTTCTCTTGTCTCACGACCTTGACGGCCGATTAATAAAAAGCCTCTCGTACCTGAATGATACTAAGTGGAGAAACTGTTTTTACTTCAATGTCACCTAACTTTGTTGGATTATACTTAAACATGTCTTTGTCTAAAAACACTCTAAATTTTCTTTTTTCTCGACCTTCTACATCTACATATGGCTGTTTTTTCGTCTCATCATAATCTATAAATCCTACATCGACTTTCACGCCACCCCTCTCTAAGGAAAATTTAAGCGGCTTTTCTGAGCCAGCTTCTACGATTGGCGTAACCGAAAACCCTTTCTGTCTAAAATAATCCTCTAGTCGTTTCTCATCGTCCCGTAGAGCCACTAAATCCACGTCTCCATGTCCTGAACTAACCCCCTCGTATAAGAGGGCGTCTTCTGCATACCCACCAATCAGCCACACTGGCGCTTCTTTTTCAAAAACAGACCCTATGAATTCTAGTTGCTCACCGGTGGTAATTTCACGCTCAAATTTTGGTTGTTCAGGATACATAGTTTATTTTAACACCTCAATTCCAGGTAATTTTTTACCGGATAAAAATTCCAACATCGCGCCGCCGCCCGTGGAAAGGAAAAGATTTTTCTTTCTAGAAATTAGAGATGAGAAATTAGAAATGAGGTCAGATGAAGCAGTGGTTTCGCCGCCGCCGACAATTATTTTGGCTTTACTATTGCGTAGAATCGCCTTCCAGATAGCTGCTGTTCCCTCGCCGAAACCCCGCTTTTCAAACTGACCCATCGGCCCGTTCCAGATAATCGTCCGTGCCTTTCTAATAAGGATACTATATTTACGGGTAGTACCGTCGCCGATATCCAGAATCTTTCTGTCTTTTATCTTCACGTCGACGGGAAGAACAATTTTGCGAGGCTCGATTTCCTTACGAATTAGTCTCAATACTTGTGAAATCGAACCTCGGTCAATAAGCGAATCACCTATCGGCAGGCCTTTTGCGGCAAAAAAAGTGTTCGCGGGCCCGCCGCCGAGCAGGAAATAGTCGGCTTTATTCCAGAAATACTTCATCATCCCAATCTTATCCGAGGCTTTGCTGCCGCCCAAAATTATGACAAAGGGATTAGTGGTATATTTAAGTATACCACCTAAATTTTTTACTTCTCTTTCAAACAAAAGGCCGGCGTAGGACGGCAAGTATTTTGTTATTGCAACGACCGAAGCGTTTTTTCGGTGCGAGACGGCAAAAGCATCATTAACATAAAAATCTCCCAAACGCGCCAGTTTTTTGGCGAAATTCGCATCGTTTTTTTCCTCACCGTGCCAAAACCGCAGGTTTTCCACTAAGAAAACTCTTCCTTTATTTGGAAGATTGAAAGTCGTTATAAATCCAATATTTTGCCGCAATTCTTTCTGCAGAATAGGTACAAACGGGCGCATGGATAATTTCCTCGAGTAGCCGCGAGGACGGCCGCGATGACTTAAAATCACAACACGCGCACCATGCGCAAGTAAAAAACGTATGGTGGGCATTACCGACGCGAGCCGGAAAGTAATTCTCCCGGGCGCCGGCTCAACGTTTAAATCGACCCGTAAGAGGACCGATCTGCCACGGAATTTCTCAGAATTTCCCCGACTGATATAATGAATAGGCATTAGTTGGTATTATAACCTGATTTATGAAAAATATCGTAATTTTAGGCGGCGGTTTTGGCGGCGTGCAAGCAGCGCTCACCTTGGAGAAAAAATTGAAGCGCCTGCAAGTATGGAACGATTACGAAATAATCCTGGTGGATAAAGAACCTTACCATACCTTTACTCCCCTTCTTTATGAAGTCGCGACCACTTCCAAAAATCTAGCTGATTACATTGAGCTGAAATCGCTGGTGAGCTTTCCTTTTGCCGAGCTTTTCAAAAACAAAAATATAAGAGTCGCAAACGATAATGTTATCCATATTGACGTTCAGGAAGGACTGGTACATTTAAAGCAGTCAAAAATAAGGTTTGAATATTTGATAGTCGCCTTAGGAGCAGAAACGAACTATTTTAACATGTTTGGCCTGGAAGACCACGCTTTCCCTCTTAAAACTTTCATGGACGCCATCCGCCTGCGGGACGCCATTTGGTCCAAAGTTGAGGCTGGCGAAGAGAGGTTGCGAGTGGTAATCGGCGGGGGCGGCCCAACCGGCGTGGAACTCGCAAGCGAAATTAAAGAATGGGTTTGCGAACTTAAGGAAGAAGTAAACAAATCTTGTAATTTTGACGTAATGATTATTGAGGGTTCAGAGAATATCCTCCCGGGTTTTGACGAACGGGTGGTGAAAAAAGTGGAGCGTCGCCTTAAAAAAATCGGCGTCGTTCTCATCCGGAACGAGCGGGTAGACAAAGTGACTCAAAAAGAAATAATACTTGCGAGCGGCGAGCGCATTGCCTACGACATTTTAGTCTGGGCTGGCGGCGTGAAAGCGATACCACTTACTGAGAAAATGCCCGTGAAGAAAGAAAAACGGGGACGTATAGAGATCTTGAGTGGATTGGAATGTCTGCCGGAGAACGCTAATTTAAAAATCCATAGCAAAATTTACGCTATAGGTGACATTGCCTGCATTTTGAATCCTGAAACAAACCTGCCCGTACCCCAAATCGCCCGGGCCGCTATTACCCAAGGTAAAATCGCTGCTAAAAACATTATTGAAGATATCAAAAAGCAAAATTACCTCACGAAAAAGGTAAAACAATATGTTTACAAACCTATGAATTACCCCTACATCATTCCTGTCGGCGGCAAATACGTGATCGCTAAAATCGGCCCGATGGTGATCTCGGGACTTCTCGCGTGGTTTTTCAAAGGCATTGTGGAGTTAAATTATTTACTTTCCATTATGAATCCGTGGAAAGCAATTAAAATATGGCTCCACGGCTTGCGGGTTTTCATCCAAAACGACCGGCTGGGATAAGGAACCGCTCCAAACAAAAAGCACCAGGGCTTTTGTATGCTGGCATACCCTACTGTCCCACGCGCGAAGCGCAGTATCATCAGGCTCGCACGCTTTCACTTCTCTGTTCGGAATGGGAAGAGGTGGAGCACGTGCGAGTGAAACACCAGCAAACAAAAACCTTGGTGCTCGATCAGTGGACTAAAGATGAGCTTTTTGACAAGTCCGGGGTCCTCAAGCTAAAGATATCGAGAATTCGGATTTATTAGTACCACTCGGCTAAACGCGTTGCCGCGCTTACACCTATGGCCTATCAACGTGGTAGTCTTCCACGAATCCGGCGCCCTCTGCACAAATGCCACGATGTATTGGAAGCTCAAAATTATGATGAGCTCAAGATGCGACGACGAAAGTGTGGTCGAAAACCACATTGAGGAGGAGCAACGCAGAGATCGCTTAATTTTGAGCTTCCCTACGGGCCAGAATCTTTTTTCTTCTGGCGTTGTTGCTCGTCGCTCATGTAGTCTTCGACTACACATCACTCCTCGCGCCTAGCCAGATATAAAAAATCTTTCTGGCCAATAATCGCGGAATTTGTACAGAGGACGCTCCGCCTAATCTTGGGAGAGGCTTCGCGCTTAGATGCTTTCAGCGCTTATCCCGTCCGAACATAGCTACCGAGCATTCCACCTGGTGGTAGAGCTCGTAGACCAGAGGTTCGTTCATCCCGGTCCTCTCGTCACGTAACCACGTATCACTACGTGCGTAGACTATATCTTCATCCAGCTCCAGTTTTCTCAAAACCGGGGCTTGGAGGCGGCGTATTAGCTGAAAAATGATAGCTTCGCATTTTCCAACTCCGTCCGGACTTGCCATCCGGAACAAGTCGTTACGGGGTCAAATCTAACATCTTCAAGAAATCAGCTTTCGTTTTCTTTTTTCTGGTAACGTAGTTTTCTTTTTGAACTACAAGGATCCAGTTCACAAGCCGCTGCAATTCCTGCCGCGTTAATCTTTTTCGCGCCTTTTGCGCTAAAAGCTTTGCCGCGCTGTATATTGCCTCCGCCTGCCGCTTCTTGAATTTTAGAAACGGCAGTAGTTCCCTTAATATTCTCGCAGCTTGTTTGTAACCGTTGATGCGCAGCTCGGTTATACCGTCATTCCGACGGGAAATATAACCAATGCCGAGCACTCTACGAATCCAGAAAAGCGGACGTTCATGACGACTGTCTTAATAAAAACAAATCGTGAACATGAAACGCCGTTTCAATTTCCCTTCTTTGCGTTTCTTCACCTGCAACATGAGGCTTCCGTCACCATCGAGGAAACCCGCAATGTACGCATAGTGAATGTTAGACCGACTTCCCACGGTATTATCTTAACATCTCTTGGTCCTCAAGTAAATTATCACCAAGACCGATGGTGATAATCAAATATTAAGATTCCACCGTTATTAGCCGCTTTGTCATCACGAATTACTTCGTGAAGTAGCAATTTGTCGTTTACTAGGGACGACTTCCCTCAAGCATTAACGCCGACAACAGATAGAGACCGACCTGTCTCACGACGGTCTGAACCCAGCTCACGTATCACTTTAATTGGCGAACAGCCAAACCCTTGGGACCTTCTCCAGCCCCGGGATGTGATGAGCCGACATCGAGGTGCCGAACCTGGTCGTCGATAGGGACTCTCGGACCAGACTAGCCTGTTATCCCCGGAGTAACTTTTAGCCGTTGTCTCCCATCTTTCTATAAAGAATGGTCGGGTCGCTAAGCTCCGCTTTCGCGCCTGCGCGGCTTGTCAGCCTTGCAGTCAAGCCAGCTTATGCCTTTGCACGTCCGGCGCGATTTCCATCCGCGCCAAGCTGACCTTAATAGACTCCTCCGTTACTTTTTAGGAGGAAAATGCCCCATTTAAACTGCCCGTCAGGCACTGTCCCTCTAGGTTTTTGGCCCTAGAGGTTAGATATTAACACTTGAAAGATGGCTGTTTCATTGTCGCCTCCACCGGAACCGAAATCCCGGCTTCGAAGGCTCACCACTACGCTACGCATCCAAACGTTAATAACAATACCAAACTGCAGTAAAGCTTCCGGGGTCTTTTCGTCTTGCTGCCGGTAACCCGCGTCTTCACGGGTATCGCATTTTCATCGAGCTTCTCGCTGAGACAGTTCTCCAGTCGTTACACCTTTCGTGCGCTCCGGAACTTACCCGGAAAGGAATTGCGCTACCTTAGAACGGTTATAGTTACCGCTGACATTGACGAGGGCTTCGGGCAGTGAACCTTGCACATTGCTGCGCAACGTCCCCGCCGTTAACCTTCTCGCATCGGTCAGGTGTCACCCCCTATACATCCTCTTGCGAGTTCGCAGGGAGCTGTGTTTTTGGTAAACAGTCGCCAGAGAAACTTTAGCTGCGGCCTGCCTTGCGGCAGGCAAGGCTTATCCCGAAGTTACGCCTAGCTTTTTTGCCGAGTTCCTTAGCGAGAAATCACTCGTTCCCCTTAGGCTACTCGCCTCATCCACCAGTGGCGGTTTACGGTACGGAACTATGCACTTTAACCTTAGAGGTTTTTCTAGGAAACGCGCTCGGTCCGCTTGGCAAGGTAAAAACCTCGCCTCGCCTCTACCCTGAAGTTCGTCATTGAAGACAGAATTCCGGATTTCCCTGGAATTCACTCTCGGTCAAGGATGCCAAACCATTAAGGCACCGAACTTACTGCGTTCCGTCACCCCATCGAAAATGCATGGTGGGCCGGAATATTAACCGGCACTCCTTCGGCTGCGGCTTTCGCCATCGCCTTAGGGCCGCCTAACCCTCCGTCGATTTGCGTTGCGGAGGAAACCTTGGATTTGCGGGGAGCGCGTTTTTCACGCGCTTTGCTGATTACTCATGCCAACATTCTCTCTTCCTTGCGCTCCATCCGCCCTCACGGATCGGACTTCGCAGCACAAGGAATGCTCTCCTACCGCCGTCGCGAAGCGACGGAAACTCTAAATTCTAATCTCTAAATCCTAAACAAATTCAAATATTCCAAACTCAAAAAAGTTTTGGATTTTGAGATTTGGGATTTGTTTAGAAATTAGGATTTTGGATTTAGGATTTCCGTTGCTCCGCAACGGCCCGCGTCTTCGGTGTCGTACTTGAGCCCCGGTAAATTTTTGGCGCCCGCGTCCTCGAATAGTGAGTTGTTACACACTCTTTAAAGGATGGCTACCTCTAAGCCAACCTCCTATCTGTTTGTGGACACGAACTACCTTTGACACTTAGTACGAACTTTGGGACCTTAGACGGCGATCTGGGCTCTTCCCCTCGCGACCATGGAGCTTAGCCCCCACAGTCTGACTCCCATACTTTTACCCTTTGGCATTCGGAGTTTGATAGATGCGACGAGCTTGCGCCCTGTTCGCATCTTCCAGTGCTCTACCTCCAAAAGGAAACATATGAGGCTAGTCCGAAAACTATTTCGGAGAGAACCAGCTATTACCAAACTCGATTAGCTTTTCACTCCTTACCCCAGCTCATCCGAGAGCGTTGCACGACTCACCGGTGCGGACCTCCCTCCCGCTTTCGCGGGAGTTCATCCTGGCCAGGGCAAGCTCGTCTGGTTTCGGGTCTTACGCACGTTGCTTATTAACCGGTAACACAATCCTCTTAAAAGGCTTGTGTTACTGATTAAATTCGCCCTATTAAGACTCGCTTTCGCTGCGCCTCCACCCCCGAGGGGGCTTAGACTTTGCAGCGTACGTAAACTCGTTGGCTCATTCTTCAATAGGCACACAGTCACTCCTCGCTACCGCTCGAAGTTTCCAAATCCTAATTTCTAATTTCTAAATCCTAAACAAACTCCAATCACTAAAATCCAAATGTTCAAAACGTTTTGAATCTTGAACATTGGAGTTTAGAATTTATTTAGAATTTTGGATTTCGTGCTTAGAATTTAGGAACTTTGAGCGATAGCGATAAAGCTCCTGTTCCTTGTAAGTGGATGGTTTCAGGTACTATTTCACCGCCCTAACCGGGCTGCTTTTCACCTTTCCCTCACGGTACTAGTTCACTATCGATCGCCGAACGTATTTAGCCTTAGGAGACAGTACTCCCGGATTCCCACAAGGTTAGTTGGCCTCGCGGTACTTAAGAAATAAAAACTGAGAAGTCCACTGGTTTTCGTTTACGCGGCTATCACGCACTATGGCTCCGCTTTCCAGCGGATTCAACTAACCAATGGATTTGTAACTTCTCCTTTCAAGCTCAAAGCTTTCAAGCTCGAAAGACGTTCTCACTCTTTCAACCCTGAGCGTCCGACTTGCGTCGAAAGCTCAGTTTAGGCTCTTCCGTTTTCGCTCGCCGCTACTTGCGGAATAAACTATTGTTCTTTGCTCCTCCAGGTACTTAGATGTTTCAGTTCCCTGGGTACGCTCTTCAACTTGCGTTGAAGTGATAGAGGTTTGCTCTACCAGGTTTCCCCATTCGGACATTCCCGGATCAAAGGTTGCTACGCACCTCCCCGAGACTTATCGCAGCTACGCCACGTCCTTCTTCGCCGTTCGGTGTCTAGGCATCCACCATCCACCCTTAATTTGAGTAACTTACTCTGTTGAGTAATTTATCTCTGCTCGATTACTTTAACTAGAAGACCCTGAACTTGTAAAAAAGTTCATCTTCTTGCCCAATTTGAAATTATCAAGTGGCGCTCGAGGATGAAATCCGTCGGACTTTAATTAAAAATCCGCCGTCCGCGGCGGATGACCATGACAAAATGGCTAGAGTAGCAATGGCGTCCCGCCGTGGTATTTGCTTTTGATATTCATCCTGAGTAATCGAAAATATAGGGCAAAAAACCCGATATGTCAAGAAGTGCTATCCCCAACCGTTCCCTCGACTAAAGGGACGAAAAGAAAGGCAAAAAATTGCTTCTTTTCGAAAGTATTAGGCCCCGTTTTGTCGAGAACAGTTATTTCCTCTCCAACCGGGGCGACTATCCGTCCGCCTATCTTCAGTTGTTCCTTCCAGGCCTCCGGAATCCGCTTCACGTAAGCGGCGGCCACAATCTTGTCGTAGGGCGCCTCGTCCGGATAGCCTTTCGAACCGTCGGCAAGAACTATTTTCGCGATATCCTTCGTAAAACCATATTTAGTCACGTTTTCCTCCGCCATCGCCCGCAGTTCAGGTATCCGTTCGATGGCAACTACTTTCCCGCTATCACCCACGAGGTGGGATATGAGCGCCGTCTGCCAGCCGCTTCCGGCACCAATGTCCAAAACTTTCTCCCCCTTCTTAGGTTCCAAAAGTTCCAGCATAAAGGCAACGGTTAATGGTTGAGAAATAGTCTGACCGTGGCCGATAGGAAGCGGAATGTTCTCGTAAGCCATCTCCTTTGCTTTTTCGGGAATGAAATCGGCGCGCTTCACTTTTTCAAATGCTTCTATCACGGCCGGCGATTTGAGATAGCCGTCGCGGATAAGTTCCTTTATGAGACGTTCAAGAGTCACGTCAGATTTTCACAGTAATGAAAGCGGCGGAAACAATTCTGCTGAGAAGTTCCGGAAAGGCGATGCCGGAAGCGAGAGCCGCTTTGGGCAGTAAGCTTTGCTCCGTGAGCCCCGGAATAGTGTTTATCTCCAGAACAAATATCTCGCTGTTCTTCGCGAGGATCATATCAACGCGGGAAAAACCGCGGCAACCGGCGAGCTTATGAACCGATTTTGCTGTGTTCTGGATCTTTTTTTGAATATGGCCAGGGCAATCCGGCGGCGTTATCTCATCGGAGGCGCCGGGTTCGTATTTTGCACGATAATCAAAGAAGTCGCTCACTCTCGGCACTATTTCTGTAGGTAAAAGAGCGAACTCGCTCCCTACGAAACCGGAATCGATAACACCGCAGGTCATTTCTCGGCCAACGATGAATTCCTGGACAAGCGCCTCGCGGCCAACCCGGAACGCCTCGTTAAAAGCACCAGTTAAACCTTCCTCTCCCCTCACAATGGAAACGCCGACTGAAGAGCCGTTCTGGTTCGGTTTCACGACTATCGGATAACCGAAATAGTGCCTTATCTTATGGATAATTTCAGAAGGCTTCATGCGCCAGTCGGCGACGGTGACGAGTTCCGTCCGCGGGACACTGAACCCTTCCTCTTTCAGAAGCCGTGTCAGGAGATATTTGTTCATGGAAAGCGCGCTCTCTTTCGCGCCGGAACCAGTATATGGAATCCCTTCCGCATCCAAAATGTCTTGGACGACACCGTCCTCACCGTAGGTCCCGTGAAGGGCAATAAACACGGCATCTACGTTCTTCTTCAACTCGGATGGAGGAATTTCCCAGACGCCATCTTTGTCTATAAAAACTTTTTTTACTTCGTATTTATCGCGCGGCAGGGCATCCAAAACCATTTTGCCGCTTTTTAAGGAAACCTCATGCTCGGCCGAAGGCCCGCCCATCAAAACCGCCACCCGAAGTTTTTTAGGAGTTTGAGGCATATTGTCACCTTTAATTTAACACGTCGGCCAAAAAACGAAAGGGGCCGTCCGAATGCTTTCGGATAGCCCCTTGTTCGCTTGAAAGGTGGTGATACAACTACGCGGCCCTGACTCGCTGCCTCACGTGCTGGTCGAGTCCCGTGATGAGCTCCCACATCGGACCGATGTGGGTCTCCATATACTTCCGGGCCTGCTCCGAGACGACGTCGTAGGGGTTGAGGTGCTCCATACCAGAGAATCCCCAACCGCCCTTCGGCTCGTTCTTCCTCTCCTTCCAGAACCGCACGGTCTTGGTCCAGAGACCGAAGATGTTCCCGAGATAGACGTTGTCCTCGGTCACGGTCTCGCCGGGCTTGGTTCTATTCCAACCGTACTTGCTCCGACCCGCGCGCTCGAAGTGCAGTTGGAGCGTCTTGAGCTTCTCGAGCACATCGTCGTACTGGCCGTAGTTCACGTCTCTGAAGGCCGCGATCACATCGCGGAGCCCGCGATCCTGCCACGGAGACACGAAGTTGAAAAATCGGATGATGTCCGCGAGCGGGTCCCTGGAGAATTCCACCGAGCGCAGGTTAGCTCGGAGTTCCCGCAGCGCGGGCATGAGTGCCGCGAGCAACTTCTCGGCGCTACTGCTACTGAAGAGCGCCTTAATCCGCTTCTTGAGCTGCATTGCATCCTCCTTGTACGTTATGGC
The DNA here is from genome assembly GCA_035573955.1 of Minisyncoccota bacterium. Taxonomy (GTDB): domain Bacteria; phylum Patescibacteriota; class Minisyncoccia; order UBA6257; family GWB1-50-10; genus GWB1-50-10. The sequence goes on along the minus strand of DATLZO010000019.1, from coordinate 26,625 downwards.
TTCCTTAGCTGGAGAAAACAACAGGAGACTGGCCATTTTCATTATCTTCTGCTCTCCACGCCACTGGAGATACCGCCGTGTCAGTAGAAGAACACCCACGATAGCTACCAGCAGCAAGAGAACACCCAGATAAATAAAAACGAAACCGATGAACAGCTTGACTAAGAAAACCTTAATTGTGCTTTCTAAATTATATCAGATTAAATTATAAACGTCAACACCGGCTAATTCGTGCGAATTAGTCAATAAAAACCCTAATAAATTTAACTGGCGGGGTCAGAGGGAGTTGAACCCCCATTATCGGTTTTGGAGACCGACGTTCTGCCATTGAACTATGACCCCTTATTTTTTCGCTTCCTTATGCAACTGATGTTTCCTACACCACGTACAGAATTTACGGTATTCCAATTTCCTCTCCACCTGTTTCTTGTTCTTGCGCGTGAAATAATTCACCCGGTTGCAAACCGTGCACTTCAGCCTAACTAGATTTTCCTTGAGTTTTGATTGAGCCACGATAATAGGATAGATAATCCGCGACTAAAAATCAATTTTGAGCCAGAGGGGAGAATCGAACTCCCGACCCCATCCTTACCATGGATGTGCTCTGCCGACTGAGCTACTCTGGCGTCGCTTTTGGAGCCACCTCTCGGATTTGAACCGAGGACCTACTGTTTACAAAACAGTTGCTCTACCGCTGAGCTAAGGTGGCAAGCGAGGAATAAATTATACCGTAGGATATCATTTATTCCGAGTGGTGCCACCTCACGCAGAGCGTGCTGGTGGCGATGTGCTCTATTCTTGAAATAGCGTGAACCGTTTTCGCCGCCTGCGGCGGCGAGGAACCACCTGCGAATTTTGGTGCGGCTTCGCCGCGAGATCTAACAATCTCCAATTTTTCTTTGGCGGCAACTAATTCAGAATTCGCGAAGCGAATACAAATGCATTATATAAAAATAATGGAATAAATCAAAAATAAGAAACCCACCAGAGGTCTTGTGACATGGTGGGTTCTGACCGAGCGCGAAGCTCGTTAGTCTAGCGACGTTCGACACACCACCCGATCGTGTTGGTGACTCGGATGGGCTCGACCCGGCCATCGGTGGTGAACTGGAGACCACCAGGATGAGACGGATTGATCCGCATCGAGACACCTGAACGGGTGTCCTCTACGAAGAGCTCACCTGACGGGTTCGTGTAAACCCGCAGGTAGCCACCCTCGTAGTGGATCGGGAACTGATTGCTCCCGAACTTGTTCTTCGTCGCTGTCGTTGCAGTCTGTGCCATGCAGCGCCTCCTTCGTGGTTGGTTGGATTTCGTTCACGACCAGTCGGTGTCCGGGCCTTTTCCTGTGACCTCGATGATGGCTTGCCAGAAGCACTCGCGACGCCGCGTCTGTTCGTCCTCGATGATGGGCTTCAAGAGCCATCGCTCGAAGCGGTTGAGCGGCTTGAGCTTGCGCTCCTTTGCAATGTCCTCGTCGAGCATCGAAACATGACCGGAGAAACCGATCGCCGTGTAGTTCGCGCGCTCGAAGAGCGGAGTGAGTTGACCGGTGATCCTGAACAGAAACAGGAACGGATAGCGGACCGCCATCGTCATCATGGTTTTGCAACCTCCTCGCTTGTTGAAATGTGCTGCAATCAAGCCACAATAGCTCGATTGTTTACTAATGAAAATCTAGCATATTTAAAGCCTTATGTCAATCCCAACAAAAATCAACATTTCTTCTGTTTTTTAGTCAAAATCCCAGAAAATCAATAATTAAGAAATTTTCTTTTCTTCCTTCAAAATCGCCAATTCGTTTTTGCCCCGAAAATCCAAATACAAAATGGCCGTCGAGCGAAGCGAGACAAACCAAAACTCTTTGACTTTTCATGTCTGGTGCGCCGGGTAGGATTCGAACCTACGTAGCCCGAAGGGCGCTTGATTTACAGTCAAGTGCAATTGACCACTCTGCCACCGACGCGATCTATTCCCCCTTGTTCTCACCGCTCATATCAGGGAGAACGCTTTCTTTTTCGTTAACCTTTTTAATTTTCGCGAGCCGGGAATTAATGTCGTTCGAGATCTTTAAAACCATCACCCCCGCCCTGCGGAGCATTTTCTCTCGGACAGCCGTAAGCCGTTCATCGGCCCGCTCAAGCAGCGCTACGAACCAATGCGTCTTGAAACCGAGACCAGCTTCTTCCCGATCGTCTATACGCGGCAGCGTCCGCGCCGCAAGATAAAGAATAACCCCCAAAGACAGCATTATCAAGATTTCTAGAGTGAATTGCAAGGACATTAGATCTCGTAACGCGTGAATCTCTCCACTTTTATATTCTCGCCAACTTTGGCAATTGTTCGTTTAACAATATCCTCAACCGTTGTCGCTTCGTCCTTGATGTAGGGTTGTTTCAAAAGCGTCTGGACATCCGCCGGCGCCATCGCCGAAATTTGCATGGCGAGTTCATGAGCAAGCTCGCGGAAAGGCTCCGATCGCGCAACGAAATCCGTCTCCGTGCGCATCTCAAGAAGAACTCCTATGCGACCGTTGTGAACATAAGACTCGATGATGCCGACGCCAGTCTTTCTTTCCCCTTTCCTCTCGGCAATAAGCACTCCACGCTCCTTGATGAGCTTCAGCGCTGTCTCAAAATTGCCCTTTGCTTCTTCTAAAGCGCGCTGGCAGTCCATCACTCCCGCGCCAGTCATATCTCTCAGTTTTTTGACGTCGTCGGTCATTTGGTTTCGATCACCGTTTCGGCATTAACCGGGGCCTGCGCCGCGTCCCGAAGCGCCTGACCGATACCCTCCATTACCCACTTCACGCTTTCCCGGGCATGGTCGGAAGCGTAAATCGGATACGTGACGAGCGTTGGATCATCATCGCTGTCTACTATCGCAACAACGGGGATGCCAATCTTCTTCGCTTCCCGAACCGCCGTCTCGTGCTCCTTAATGTCGACGATGAACATCCAATCTGGAAGACGCGTGAGACGGATGAGTCCCTGAAGATTGCCCCTCATTTTCTCTATCTCCTTCGCAAAACCCTGCTGTTCTTTCTTGGTGTACTTAGCAAGCTCTCCTCTTTCTTGCTTGGCAATAAGATCCTCGTAATGGCGGACTTGCTTTGAAATGACGGGAAAATTAGTGAGCGTACCTCCGAGCCAGCGGTTCACGACGTAAGGCATTGCAAACTCCTCGGCAAAAGCCTTAACGTCGTCCTTAATGCCAGGAATAGTGGCAACGAAAAAGGCGAGATAACCGGGTTTCGCCTTTTCTTTAACAAAGGCAACAGCCCGCTCGAGACTCGACACCACTGCCTGGGGATCTAAGAGCTCTATGTCGTTCTTGGTGTCGATGATAATAGGCCTCATTAAAGGATGAGTCTTGGATTTCTTGTGGCCCAAAATCACGCCCTTCATGGCAAGTTCGGTCACCTTGGATTCATCTAAAATAGCTTCGGGCATAGGACTTTATGTTAGTTTAAAACGGTCTCTTGTGTCAATTAAACGGTCTTCTGGTGTTCTTTACGCCATTTCTCGATCTTCTGATGGTCGCCGGAGAGAAGGACTTTTGGGACACGATATTTCCTTCCCTGGTAGACGAGCGTCTCCGGTCGGGTGTAGTGCGGGTATTCCAACTTGCCTCGTTCATCTTTTTTCAATCTCACGTTCCAGTGCGACTCCTCATAGAGAGATTCCAGTTTAATGGCGCCGGGAATGAGACGGGTGACAGCTGAAATAATCGCCATCACGGCCACATCGCCGTCGGTCAGGATGTAGGGACCTATGGATATTTCCTCGGCTTTCAGTGCAATCCTCACTCGCTCATCAATCCCCTCATAACGACCGGAGATAAAAATAATGTTTTTGTAACTTTTGGCCCAATGGTAAGCCATTTTCTGGTTGAACTGTTTGCCTTTGGCGGAAAGCAACACTATTTTTTGCTTACTGTTTTTGGACTTATTTTTCAGATAATCCACCGCTTTTAAGAGAGGTTCGGGTTTAAGAACCATACCTGCTCCCCCGCCGTAAGACCGGTCATCAACTGTTTTGTGGCGGTCTTTGGTAAAGCGCCTTGGATTCACAAAATTCAGCTTTACCAGCTTTTTCTTCACCGCCCGCCCGATGATAGACATCTTAAGATACGAATCGAAAATCTCCGGCATTATTGTCACAACGCTAAACGTGATCATTTAGGTTAATTATAAACTTTGTCTCAAAAACATTTGAAATTAGTTAGTTTGCCCATCGCGAAAATAAATTTTCGCGGGGCCCTTTACTAAGTTTAAGAAAAATCCCGCCTCTCTAAAAAGAGAGGCGGGTGCAGCGTTGCCGCCCTATCTCTCCCTCTCCGGCTGCGGGCCTCTAGTCGAGCCCTCCGGCTCCTCAATTTTCAGATTGACTCGGGCGTTATTCTTCATCCCGACGATCCGCAGAAGCGTTCGGACCGCCTTGGCTGTCGCGCCTTGCCGGCCGACAACCTGGCCCATATCCTGCGGATGGACTTTAAGAGAAATGAGAACGCCGCGTTCGTCAACCTTCCGCTCAACTTTGACATCGTCGGGGTGGTCGACGATGGATTTCACTAGATATTCCAGGAATTCCTGATCAGCCATTTTGGACATAAACTTCCCTCACTTGCCATCACGAAACCACTTCGACCTTTAGGGATTTTAAATTACTTAGCTTCACTTTGTGGACTGGCCGGAACAGTCTCTACCGTGGTGGAAGAGGCGGCCACTGGAGTGGGCGATGTTTCTTTGTCAACCGTCTTCTTGGACTTCTTGTGAACAGGTATTTTAGGCGCCTTCAGGACACCTTCCCTCACGAGAAGATTGTGAACGCTCGGCGTCGGTTTCGCACCAACCTTGAGCCAGTGTTCAATCTTATCCTTTTTCACTTCCGATTTCTTTGCCTTGGGGTCAAGCCATCCCAAATCTTCTATGAAACGCCCGCCGAGTTTAGAACGCTTCTCAGTAACAATCAAACGGAAAGAGGCTTGATGTTTTTTGCCCCGTCTTTGTAGTTTAATGGCTAACATAGATTAGTAAATGGTAATTAGAAATCAGAAATTAGTCAAACTATGCGACTTCGGTGTTGTAGCACTGTTCGCAGTAGACAATTTCTTTCCGGTCAGGGGAATAAGAAGTTTCAAATTCGTTGGGGCAATGTTCGGCACCGTGGAAGTGGGAATGGTTGTTCTGGTAGACTTTATTCTCCGAACTTGCACCTGCGCACTGACACCGCCGATGGGAGAGTTTGAAAATATTTCTCTGCCCCAATCGTTCGTGATGCCGGCAGTTATGACAAAGTTGAGGCAAAGGAATATTCATCCTCTTATAAAATTGCAGTTCTTGGGGTATCAATTTAAAGGCAGTCGTACAATTATGATTGCACTTGCCGCCGTGCTCGCAGCCTATGACCCACTCGAGTTCTGGTCCAACAGTTGTTACTTTGTAGTCGCGTTTCTCAGTTTCCTTCCAACTGTAACCATTCTCTAGAACCTCCGTTTCGGTCAGCGGAAAATACTCTATCGCCGTCGTTTCGTTATAAGCGAAAGGTGAAAGATCAGGCGGGAAGAATTCTCCGTACTTGTAAACCCTCCCCTTACCGTCGGTATAGGGCATTTTATTCATATGCTCAATTATTTGAGGAACAAGCTTTTCATAGTCTTCTTTAGAGTATTCTTTATTGAAGATGTAGTAAGATTTTCGACGCAGACCGACACAGCCGAATAGGTCTTGAGAAGAATAACAAAATATCGAGTATTTAATGCGAGAAGAAGATATAAATACAAACGACGAAAAACTAATATCGCTTACATCTTGGCCGCAATTCATGTTTTCATACATATTCTGGGCGTTGTTGCCAAACCCCGCGTAATCCCAGCAGTCTTTTATGGGTTTCACGATTAACCACATGCAATACTTGCAATTCTGTGCTTCGGTAACGATGTAAGAATTGAACACTTCCTTGGAATGATGGATATAATCGCCCGAAACGTTGGTGTTTTGCCGACCGCGAATGTACTTACGTGGGAAAGTAAGAAAGAACTCTTCGACTTTTTCTTTCATCTCCAGAACTTTCTCTTTGGAATTGGGACTTAGCCGCTTTATTTCTCTCTCATACTCTTCCTTCGAGTAAGGCTTGTTGAAAATATGATACTGCTTGTTTCTCAAATTCGTGCAACCGAAACAGTAAGAGCAGCCGATAAGATCTCGGGAAAACCAGACGTGATGTGAGTTATCGCAATCCATAGAGTAAAAAATCTCGTAACACTTCTGGCAGTTAACACACTCATAAGCAAGGCTACAGCCGTTTATCATCAGGCAATCAAAACAATCATGACTGTGCTCAACCTCCGTTCCATAAGCGCAGTTCTCGTCGTAGTCCGAATCAAAGAGGAGGTAGCAATTCTTCATATATCCGGCTTGATTGACATATTCACTGTTCACTAAAGTCGTATAAAAAGTGGAGAGTGCCGGCAACGGTACTTTCCGGTATAACTCGAGGAACTGTTCGAAAAACGGACGAGAGAAATCGTAATCGCGACTGTATGAAGTCGGATCCCACTTGTCCGACCACCAACATGGCTGGCAGTAAACGGTCTGCGGGCTATCTTTATGGAAAATTGAAATGATATCTTTACCGCAGAGGTCGCATTTTCTTCTATATAGGGTTCGCTCGTTGCGGAAAATCAATCTCCGCTGCGCCCGGCAGTTGGGACACCACGTCGGCGGCGGAACATTAATTTTTTCGTAAAAATTAAAGTCGTCCGCCTCAATCTTAAAAGATTGCTTACAATTCTGGCAGGTTTTTGTTTCCGAGTTCATACTTTCAATATTAGGACTTCCGACATCCTAAAATCAAACGTCAATACTTAGAATATTGGAAGTTGTAAGGTGGTATTACTTTTAAGTATATCACCATATATTTATTCCAGTTTTAACGAAAGAACTTTGGAAATTCCGTCTTCACCCATGGTGACTCCGTAAAGGACGTCCGCCGCCTCCATCGTCGAGCGGTTATGGGTAACGAGAACGAACTGTGTCTTCTTTGAGAATTCCTTGATGAGCTCGGCGAAGCGGCGAGCGTTCTCCTCGTCCAAGGCCGCGTCGATTTCATCGAGAACAAGGAAAGGCGGTGGCGAGACGGCAATCAAGGCGAATAGAGCTGCCATGGAAACGAGGCTCCGCTCGCCTCCGGAGAGCATATCGATGCCCTTAATACCTTTCCGCGGCACAGCAAGATCTATTTCTATCCCGGCCCTAAGTTCGTGCTCTTCCTCACTCGACTCAGCTGCTTTCGGTTCGGTTTCGACCAACTCTCCCCCAGCTTCTGCATCTTCCACACTTTCCGCAGATTTCTGAACCCTTGGTTTGTAAACTTCAAGCTTCAGTTTTGCCTTGCCTCCGTGGAACATCAGGCGGAAATAATTGTTGAACTCGTCGTTTATCTGACGGAAGGATGATTTAAAACTTGTGTGAATTTTATTATCTAAATCCTTGATGAGTCCTTTAAGGTCGCGGATGGCGTGCTCTAGATCCTTGTACTCCTTTGTGAGGAATTCGTAACGCTCCTCGCTCTCGAGCGCCTCTTTCATCATGCTCTCGTCTATCTCGCCGATAGCAGCAAGTTCGCCCCGTAGACGAACCATTTTCTTTTCCAACGCAGCCGAATCCACTTGCGCTCCTGGGTGCGGTAATTTTCCGAGTTCCGCTGCTTCCCGACCGTACGAAACCCATTCCCTTTCCAACTCGCCCATCCGAAGCTCCAGACGCTGGCGGTCGAGAAGATACCCTTGGATCCTGTGCTCCAGATCGCGTAATTCGTTCTTCCGAGTTTCCAATTCCTCCACTTTACGCCGAAACTCCTCGTTCCAGGCATCCTGTTCCTCTGTAAACTTCTCCTCCTCGGCCCGTTTTTCCCTGATTGCGGCGTCTATCTCCGCAAGCTTATTCCTGAGATCATCAAGATCTGACACGAGTTCCGCCGAAGATTCGCCGGTCTTCCTGCGGAACATTTCCTGAAAACGGACAAGCCAACTCCTCAGCTTCTCCTTGATGCGCTCGATATCATCCAAACCGAGCATCTCTTCGACGCTCTCCGTAAACTCCTTGACAGCGTTCTCCATCTCCTCGAAAGATGTGCTGCGGCCAGGCACCGATTTCTGAAACTCTATTTTCGCCTCGAGCCGTCCGGTCTCCTTCTCTATCTCGAACTTGCGGTTCATAAGATTGATGATCTCGCTCTGCAGTTCCCTCGTCCGTCGGGAACTTTTACTTCGGAGATTTATCTTCTTCAAGTCCTCACTAATCTTTCTTATCTCTTCTTCCTTCAACTTCTGGCTTTCGCCCGCCTCGCGGATTGGCCTGTTAATTTCCTCAAGGGCGGATTTCATTTCAGAGTAGTGGTGTCCGAAATACTCGTTTTCGGTTTTCTTCAAATTTTCGGCGATTTCATTTCTTTTCTCGAAGCGAGATTTCTGCCTTCGAAGGAGACGAAGATGGGGCGTGAGCTCGTCAATCATTGCTTTTACCTTTTCCATGTTCACCTCGCTCGCCTCGAGCCGCCGTTCGCAGCCGTGCTTTTTCAGGCGAAATTCGCGCAAACCCAGAATTTCTTCGATCATCTCTCGTCGCTCTTCGGGCGTGGAACGGACAAATATGTCGCTCTCGCCCTGACCGACAATGGTGAGTCCCCGCGACCCGAGACGCGCCCGGGCAAGCATCGGGATTAGCTCCTTCAGTTTCACTTCCACATCGTTCACCGAGAACTCACTCACACCCGACCGATCTATTTTCCGGGAAACGGCAACCTCCTCGGCTTCGACAGGAAAATCCCTGTCTTTGTTGTCAAAATAGATGGTGACACGGGCAAGCCCTACAGCCGCTTTCTTCTGACTGCCAGCGAAGATAAGGTTGTCGAGAGTCTCACCGCGTAGATGCTTGGCTTCGCGTTCGCCCAAAACCCACCGCAGTGCGTCAATAACATTAGATTTGCCAGAACCGTTGGGACCAACAACGCCTACTATCCGCGCTGGGAACTCCAGAACCGTCTTTCCGGCGAAAGATTTGAAACCATGCAATTCGAGCCTTTTAAGGAAATTGGTCATTTCTGTCCGAACACCTTCAGAGCCTCTTCCGCCGCCTTATTCTCCGCTTCCTGCTTGGAACTACCGCTACCCTTCGCTTGGAGCTCACCGCCGAAATAGACACCAACGATAAATTCCCTGGCGTGGTCGGGCCCTTTTTCTTCCAAGACACTATAGGTCGGTGTGGACTTCATTTTTTCCTGGATGAGTTCCTGGAGCTTGCTCTTCGGGTCACGGTAGGCGCCGTTCTCCGTCACCTCCTTAAGGTGACGAATGATGTTTCTCTCGATGAAGGTCTTTGCAGCTTCGTATCCCTTGTCGAGGTGTATCGCACCAATCACCGCCTCGATAGCGTTTGCAAGGATAACCTCCCTTGCTTTACCTAAATCCTTCGCCTCGCCGCGCGAGAGAAGTATATAACCCTCGAGACCTATTTCTCTCGCTACTCTCGCGAGCATAACATAATTCACAAGCGCGGCGCGGATAAGAGTGAGTTCACCTTCCTGACTCTCCGGGAATTCATTGAAGAGTCTCTCCGTCACAACAAGTTCGAGAACCGCGTCGCCGAGATATTCCAATCGCTCGTTGTTACCCGTTCTCACACCTGGGTTTTCGTTGAGATATGAACGGTGCGTGACCGCCTCGAGCAAAAGCGCCTTGTTCCTAAAATCGACGCCGATCTTCTCCTCAAGTTTCTTCAGTTCCGACATTATTTCCTTCATTTCTTCCTTTCTCCTTCAGCCGGAGTATCCTCTTGGGCAGTAGTCATTTGCCGATAGATGGTGCCTAAAACTCCATTCACAAACTTCGGCGAATTGGGGCCGCTGTAGTTTTTGGCAATCTCTATCGCTTCATTAATGGCGACCTTGGGCGGCACCTCGTTCTTGTCAGCGTAGAGTAGTTCATAAAGACCCAAACGGAGGATGTTGCGGTCAACGATGGCTATCTTCTGGATAGGCCACTCCGGCGCTGCTTTCTCAATCACCGCATCAATGTCCTTCAAGTGTTCCACCACTCCTTTCACCATGCGCCAAACGAAATCTGGCTCGTCTATTCCCGCGCCGAAATTCGACATGTTCCTATCCACAATCTTAATGAGGTCGGTTTCACGATTATAAAAATCCCACTCGTAAAGCGATTGGATGACTATCGTTCTCGCTAAATGTCTCGTGGCCATGAGTTGTTAAAATACTAAAATACTAACGTTCAATTTATGGAAAGTCCGACCTCCTAAATATTAAAGTCAATTTTTGGGAGGTCGGACTTTCTCAACATTGACGTTTGATCTTTCTGACTTTGCGTAAGCACCACACTGCGGACACGCTCTATGTGGCAACGTCGGTCCCTTGCAATTCGAGCAAACCACAAGGCGCCGCTTTTTCAAAGCGAGCTGCGACCGCCGCCGGCCGACTTTGGATTTGGAATGATGTTTTACTGGTACGCCACCCATAATAAATCCAATCTAACGCGATTTTTGCAGTAAGTCAACAATTTTTCTACATTTCCACCTTCACGCGCTCGATTGTGATTTGTTGAAGCGGCCGATCGTTCGCGCCGGTCGAAACCCGGCCGATCGCATCAACTACTTCCTGGCCTTCGATCACCTTGCCAAAAATGGTGTAGAGATTAGGCAAGGGATAATCTTCAAGCATTATGAAGAACTGGCTGCCATTTGTGTTCGGCCCTGCGTTCGCCATCGCCACAACACCTTTTTTGTAACCTTCTTGGTAGGAAGGAGTTCTAGGATCGAGCTCATCGTCGAATTTGTAGCCGGGGCCACCAGCGCCGCACGGCCCTAAAGTTGTCGAAGAGTTGCAGTTAGGGTCGCCGCCCTGGATCATGAATCCGGATATAACGCGGTGGAACGTGAGGCCATTGTAAAATCCTTTTTCGGCGAGTGTGATAAAGTTTTCCACTGTCCTCGGGGCATCCTTGGGGTATGTCTTGAATTTGATGACGCCAAAGTTCGTCTCAAGCGTGATAACCGGAGCATCGGACTCGTTTAAAGAACTATTCTGCGGCACTGGCTGCTTCGCCGGTTCCTCTTGCGTCCCGGTCCTCGATGAATATACTGCCGCCGCAATAATTACCATCACTATGATTACGATAAATACTATTTTGTTCATTGTTGACATTATAATACAAACTTGCAGAAACTTTTCCTATGACAATAGGCGATACCGTATTTTTTAATCGCTTGCCGGTGCTTTTTTGTTCCGTAGCCCTTATGTTCGTCAAAACCGTACTGCGGATACTTATTGTGAAGTTTCACCATGTAACGATCGCGCTGGACTTTAGCAACAATGGAAGCAAGTTTGATGGCGTTTATTTTTTCATCACCTCGCACGAGCGTCTTAGAATTTGGGGAGTAACCGTTAGCCAATAATGGTCTTTTATCGAGATACAACCCGCCGTCCAAGTAAACTTTTGCAACAGATCCTAAACCCCATTGGCTAGTGGCTAGTTTCAAAAAAGCTCTGGTCGCGGCGCGGTTCGCGGCCCGGCTCACGTTCAATCTGTCGATGTTCTTCGGATACACTCTTGCGGTCGCGAAGGAAATTCTCGGCTCTTGCCGGACATACTCAAACCACCCCTCCTTCTGGAGCGCTGTGAGCTTCTTGGAATCGCGTAGTGGAAGATCTCCTACCCGCGGCCGGAAACCGGAAGGCGTGGCGACGGCAGCGACAACGATAGGACCAGCCAGAGGTCCTCGCCCAACTTCATCTATTCCGATAACATACTTGTTATGAAAGGCCCGCTTTTTTGAAGCATCACGCACCACTTTATTAATCCCGACAATAATTTTTTTCTTGGGCATTTGTTTAAATTGTACTATTTATTTTAACTTTTAAACTTTTACTCAGTTATTAAGCCATGGCTTAATAACTTTGCAATCTAACTAAATAGAAACGCCGAAACACCGAACAAATTATTAATAAACTCCTCAATTTTGCACAATATGGTGCAAAATTGAGGGGGAAAAGAGTATCGTTAATCTTTATAAAATCTACAGAAAAGGTATAATAATTTTTGATATTATAAATTTCTGAATTCTAATCCTATTATCTACCATGAAATTTACCCACCTCCATGTTCACTCCCACTACTCCCTCCTCGACGGTCTCGGGAAAATAGAAGATATTATCGCGAGAACCAAGGCGCTCGGAATGGACTCTATTGCCCTAACTGACCACGGCAACCTCTACGGCGCAATCGAGTTCTACAAAAAGGCGAAAAAAGAGGGATTGAAACCGATTTTAGGCATGGAGGCATATCTCGCCCCCCACGGCCACCTCAATAAGAGACCGGGCATAGACGAACTGCGCTATCATCTCATACTACTGGCCAAAAACAAGGCAGGTTGGAAAAACCTGGTGAAACTTGCCACCATCGCCGCAACCGACGGCTTTTATTATAAACCGCGCATCGACAAGGAACTGCTCTTGAAACATGCCGAAGGACTGGTCTGTCTTTCAGCGTGCTTCTCCGGCGAGATCGCTCGCCTTCTTTCTTCCGGCAAGCTCGGCGAAGCGGAGGAAGCTGCAAAATGGTACCAGTCTGTCTTCGGGGAGGATTTCTACCTTGAAATCCAGCCACACGAACCTGGTATCCACAAACTCGTCCTCACGCTCTCGGAAAAGCTCAAAATCCCCATCGTTGCCACCCAGGACGTCCACTACGTTTTGCCAGACGATAAAACCGCCCATGAAATTCTCCTCGCTGTCCAAACAAACACCAAACTTGAGGATCGGGACCGCTTTTCATTCAAGAACTTCGATGTTTCCCTCCGCTCGCCCGAGGAAATGGCGGAGATCTTCAAGCATATTCCCGAGGCGATCGAAAACACAGGCCGCATCGCCGACAAGTGCAACCTCGAGATAGACCTGAATCAAACGCATCTCCCCACCTTCCCTCTTCCCGAGGGAGAAAACGCGATGAGTTACCTCAATAAACTCGTTGCCGAAAAGCTGCCCGAACGCTACAAGGACGCCTCGGATGAGATTAAAGAAAGAGTGAACCACGAACTCAGCGTCATCGAGAAAACAGGCTTCGCGAATTATTTTCTCATCGTCCAGGATTTCGTGAACTGGGCTAAATCCCACGGCATCGTGGTGGGACCCGGTCGTGGTTCGGCTGCAGGCAGCATCGTATCCTACATTCTCGGCATCACTGACGTTGATCCATTGAAGTACGACCTACTTTTCGAGAGATTCTTGAACCCCGACCGCATCCAGGTACCGGATATCGACATCGATTTCACCGACACCCGCCGTGACGAAGTCATCGCTTATATCAAGGATAAATACGGCCATGACAAGGTCGCCCAGATCATTACTTTCGGGACAATGATGGCCCGCGCTGCGATTCGCGACGCCGGCCGAGCGCTCGGACTCCCCTACGGTTTTTGCGACCAGATCGCAAAACTTATCCCTTTCAACGCGCCCCTAAAGCAAGCGATTGAGACCGTTCCGGAACTGAAGGAAATAATGGAGAAGAACGAAGACGCGAAGAAGATGATCGAAGCGGCACTGAAGCTTGAGGGAACGGTGCGGCACGCTTCGGTCCACGCCTGCGGCATCGTTATTTCGAGCTATCCGCTAGTGGAATTTGTCCCGCTTCAGCGAGCACCTCAGGGAAATGATGCCATCATCACCCAGTTCGAGATGCACTCCATCGAGGACTTAGGTCTTCTGAAAATGGACCTGCTCGGACTACGCAATCTCACCATTATCGAAAAAACACTACGCCTTGTGAAAGAGTTGCACGGCATCGATATAGACGTGAATAACCTACCCTTGAATGATGAAAAAACCTTCGAACTTTTCCAGAGTGCCGAGATGACAGGAGTCTTTCAGTTAGAATCGTCCGGCATGCGTCGCTACCTTAAGGAATTAAAACCCACCGAACTCGAGGATATCATCGTGATGATCTCACTCTACCGGCCGGGGCCCATGGAATTGATTCCACTCTATATCAAGCGGAAGTTCGGCCGCGAGAAGGTGAGTTACATTCATCCCCGCCTCGAACCAATCCTCGAGAAGACCTACGGCGTTGGCGTCTACCAGGAACAGATGATGCGCATCGCGAGGGACTTAGCCGGTTTCACGCTCGCCGAAGCTGATACTCTGCGAAAAGCGATCGGCAAAAAGATCAAAAAACTTCTCGATGAGCAGAAAGAAAAACTTCTAAACGGTCTCATCAATAACGGCATCGACATAAAAACGGCCCACCAGATCTGGGAACTATTTCCGCCTTTCGCGAGATACGGCTTCAACAAGAGCCACGGCGCGGCTTATGCCTTGATAAGCTACCGCACCGCCTATCTGAAAGCACACTTCCCGGTGGAGTTCATGACAAGCTTATTGAACGTCTCCGAAAACGATGTTGAGCGAATAAACTTCCTCATCAACGAAGCCAAGCGCCTTAAGATCAAAGTCCTACCGCCGGATGTGAATCAGAGTCTACAGGACTTCACCGTTGACGGCGGCAACATCCGCTTCGGCCTTCTTGCCATTAAGAACTTGGGCGGGAACATCGTAGAAGAGATAATAAAAGAAAGGAGCCGCGGCGGTCCCTTCCGTAACTTCAGCGAATTTCTATCCCGCATCCAGCACCGCGACCTGAATAAGAAGTCACTCGAAGCACTCATTAAATGCGGAGCTCTAGATTCTCTGGGCGTCGACAGGGCAAAAGCGCTCGGGAACATTGAGGAAATAGTCCGTTTCAACCAGGCCGCCAAGAAAATGTCGGCCTCGAGTCAGGATTCACTTTTCGGTAACGCCGGTCTGGAGCTCATGACCGCCAAGTTCGCGAACGGGGGCGAGCCAACTGATAAGAAGATGATGCTCATTTGGGAAAAAGAACTTCTGGGTCTCTACATCACCGACCACCCTTTTAATATCTATGCACCGAAACTGAAGAAGCAGACGGTGCCTTTAAAGCGCATCGCAGGAGCGAAGCCGGAGAACATTGCAAACGGCTCCGCGCGCCTAATCCTTGCTGGCGTTATCACCGGCATCCATAAAATATTCACCAAGCGTGGCGACCCAATGCTTTTTGTGAACATGGAAGACAATTCCGGCTCAACCGAAGTGTTGGTCTTCTCCGACGTCCTCTCGAAGAATCCAGACATTTGGCAAGAGAACAAAGCGGTGATGATCGACGGCCGTCTCTCGTTCAAAGGCGGCGAGCCGAAAGTCATTGTGAACGCCGTGAAAGAGCTCTAAAAGTGCTTGATATAATGAAAATCATGCAAAACATCGAGAACGTCCGCCATTCGCTCGCCCATCTCTTGGCTGCCGCAGTTTTGAAAAAATTCCCTGATGCGAAACTCGGCATCGGTCCGACCATCGAAAACGGCTTCTATTACGATTTCTTGCTCCCTCACTCACTATCGCCAGAAGATCTGAAAGATCTGGAAAAAATAATGCGGGACCTTATAAAGAGAAAACTGCCATTTAAGGGAGAGCAGGTCACGGCAGCCGAGGTTAAAAAATTATTCGCCGATCAGCCGTTCAAACTGGACCTCATCAGAGATTTCGCGGCAGAAGGGAAAAAACTAACGATTTACAGAACCGGTGACGTCTTTGCCGATCTCTGCCGCGGCGGACATGTGAAATCGACCAGCGAAATAAAAACTGACGCATTCAAACTCTCACACATCGCCGGCGCCTATTGGCGCGGCGACGAAAAAAACCCTCAACTCACGAGAATCTACGGCCTTGCTTTTGGCACGAAAAAGGAGCTTGAAGCACATCTTACGATGCTCGAGGAAACGAGGAAACGGGACCATAAGAAACTCGGCCCCGAACTCGACCTTTTCACTTTCTCCGACCTGGTCGGCGCAGGGCTCCCTCTTTGGACGCCAAAAGGCACACTCCTCCGGAACCTGCTTGATGATTTCGTCTGGCAGCTGAGACGCGCGCGCGGCTATGAACGCGTAGAAATTCCTCATATAACTAAGAAGGATCTTTATGAGAAAAGCGGACATTGGGCCAAGTTCAAAGACGAACTTTTCAAGATAACGACGCGCGAGGGACATCTTTTCGCCATGAAACCGATGAACTGTCCTCACCATACGCAGATCTACGCCCGCCGGCAATGGAGCTACCGCGAACTGCCTCAGCGCTATTCGAACACCACCATGTGCTACCGCGACGAACAAACTGGAGAACTCGCAGGTCTCTCCCGAGCACGAAGCTTCACCCAGGACGACGCTCACGTCTTCTGCCGCATGGCCCAGGCAAAGGAAGAATTTCTCAAGATTTGGGATATTGTAAAAGAATTCTACGAGACATTTGGCCTGAAGCTCACCCTCCGATTATCGCTCCACGACCCAAAACAGCCGGATAAATACCTCGGTGATAAGAAACTATGGAAAGAGGCGGAGGATATCCTTCGTAAGGTTGTGAAATTCCGCCGGGTGAAATGCGTGGAAGCTGTGGGTGAAGCCGCCTTCTACGGCCCGAAGCTCGACTTCATGGCGAAGGACTCGCTAGGGCGCGAATGGCAGGTTGCCACGATCCAGCTCGACATGAACATGCCGGAGCGATTCGACCTAACCTGCATAAATGAAAAGGGCGCGAAGGAACGCATCGTAATGATCCACGCCGCCATCATGGGTTCTATCGAGCGGTTTCTTTCTGTCCTTATTGAGCACTATGCCGGAGAATTTCCGGTCTGGCTTGCACCAATTCAGGTTCGCGTCGTTCCGGTTTCCGAAAAATCCGGCGACTACGCAAAGAAACTTCTGAAACTCTTCCAAGAAAAAAACATCAGGGCAGACCTCGCACCGGAGAGTGAAACGCTCGGCAAAAACGTGAGGCAAGCGGAATTGGAAAAGATTCCCTACATCGTCGTAGTCGGCGAAAAAGAAATGAAAGAAAAGATTTTGAGTGTCCGCGAAAGGCACAACAAGACAAACATGAAGGTAGGTATCGAGAATTTTTTGAACCGCATCGCAAAAGAAACAGCCACGCGGTCATAGAAAAATGAAGAGGCCGGGCATTCTCCAGGTGCTCGGCCTCGTGCTAGGAGTTTGGTGCGATGGGCGGAATCCGCGTCGATTTGGACACAAGCTCGCTTTTCATCATCTCGTAACCTGCCTCTCGAAAACAGACTTCGATTTCCGGATGGGAACAACGGCAATTCTTGAATTCCGCAGCGAGCGCCTTGGAATTCAGGGAACCTTCATCCATTTGAAGCGTCGCCTTCAAAGGCCAACGCTCGAAAAAGAAGTGAAGGTTGCTGTTCTGCACACCTTCCATACTGAGGGGCATGATGATGAAGTGATTGTCCTTGCCGTGGAGGAAATTACTGGCGACTTTCCCGACCGCCCGGCTGTTCAAGACCTTTTTTCCGGTGAAACGCTCCACCGCTTCGATCATCCCTTCGACAATCGCGAGCCAATCCTCCTTCCGCCACTTCTTCCTTATCCTGCGGGTCGTCATAACCCACCTCCTTATGTGATGAACTACGCTAAAATGATATGGTTTAACCAAACCCTTGTCAAAACGAGATAAAAAACCAAAAATTGTCGCTATAGTGGGCCCCACCGCCTCGGGTAAAACCGGGCTCGCCATTCGGCTCGCCAAAAGGTTCCGCGGCGAGCTAATTTCCGCCGATTCCCGCCAGATTTATAAAGGAATGGACATCGGCACAGCTAAAGACGCGAGTTATCCCCAATTTCTCATTGACACGGTCTCGCCAAAAACAGTTTGGAGTGCACTGAAACACAAAAAAGCGGCCGAGGCTAGGATCCGAGAGATACTGAAAAGGGGTCGTCTACCGATCCTAGTCGGCGGAACCGGTCTTTACACCAAGGCCATCCTGGAAAATTTGAAGATACCGGCGGTGAAAATCGATAAAGGTTTGCGCGAAAAATTGGAAAAGACACCGCTCGAAGAGCTTCAGCGCAAGCTCAGTGAATTTGATCCCGAAGCAGCGCGGATCACAGGTCAAAACAAGCGCCGCGTGATAAGAGCGCTTGAAGTGATATTAAAAACTGGGAACAACTTCTCTTCACAACGCCTGAAGGGCAGTCCGCTCTGGGATGCGCTGCAAATCGGAATCAAAATCCCACGCAAAGAACTTTATAAACGGATTGGGAAAAGAATTGACGGGCAGATTAAAATGGGACTGGTAAACGAAGTAAAAAATTTGGTTAAAAAATACGGCGAGAATGCTTACGCACTCCGCAATACCATCGGCTACAAAGAATTGCTCACATATCTCCGCGGTGAAATCACTTTAGAGAGAGCGATAGAGGAAATCAAAAAGAATTCCCGTCACTACGCCCGCCGCCAAATCACCTGGTTCAAAATGCAACCCAACATCCACTGGGTTCAAAACGAAAGAGAAGCAGAAAAATTAATAAGGATGTTTCTCGATTAAAAACGATGGTGGCATACGTAAGTATGCTTCATCTACTTTTCCAGAATTTCTTTGAGAACTTTAGCTAACACTTCCGGGTCGGCCTGACCCTTTGTCTTAGCCATCGCCCTACCGACCAAGGCCTGGAGAGCCGCGGTTTTCCCTTTTCGGTAATCCTCAACTGGTCTCGGGTTCTCATCTATTATCGCTTTCGCGACCTCGCGGAGCTCAGCTTCTGCAGAAATGAAAGTTATCTTCTCTGACTCAATCAAACTCTCCGGGTCCTCACCTGTTTCAAACATTTTCCCTAGCAAATCTTTAGCCAAACGGCTGGACAATTTTTCTCCCCCCACCATTGCTACCAAATGCGCCAAGTGCTCCGGCTTGATGCGTAAGTCATCAATTGACGTGCCGTGTTCGTTCATTAGACCCTTGAGATCGCTTGTGAAATAGTTCAATAGTGTTTGGTAATTAGTAATTGGTAATTTGGCTTTTAATTCGCTTATCGCCTCCTCAAAGAAATCAGCCGCACGCTTGTCTTCAACAAGTGTTTCCACCTGCTCTTTGTTCAATCCGTATTCACCAATAAATCTCTGTCGTTTCGCCTCAGGCAACTCTGGAATTTCTGCTTTCAGTTCTTTGATGTTAAATTCCCGCAAATCTAGGGGGGGTAAATCCGGCTCGGGGAAATAGCGGTAATCATGCGCTTCTTCCTTGCTTCGCTGACTCTCAGTCACGCCTTCCGTCTCGTTCCAACCCCTTGTTTCCTGGCGTATTTTCTTACCATCCGTCAGTGCCTTTTCCTGCCTTGATATTTCGTAGGCAATAGCATCATGGACCGCCTTGAAGGAATTAATATTCTTCACTTCAACCTTCGTGCCGAGCTCTCCCCCCTTGCCCAAACTCACGTTAGCCTCTATTCGCATATGCCCCTTTTCCATATCGGCGTCCGAAACACCGAGATAACGTAGAATAAGGCGAAGTTCGCGGGCAAATGCAACTGCTTCCTCGGCGTTCTTTATATCCGGCTCGGTCACAAGTTCCATTAATGGGACGCCTGCACGGTTAAAATCGACAAGTGAGTAATTCGCTTGCCCTGAATCTGTTGAAGAATGGAGAAG
Source organism: Minisyncoccota bacterium (assembly GCA_035573955.1). Classification (GTDB taxonomy): domain Bacteria; phylum Patescibacteriota; class Minisyncoccia; order UBA6257; family GWB1-50-10; genus GWB1-50-10. The sequence continues at coordinate 7,051 of DATLZO010000019.1, read as the reverse complement.
ACGACCGGTATCCTCCTCAAGATGCACCCGGCGGATACGCACGCCGCAGAGTGTTCCCCCTTCGACAAGCGGCCGTTCGTACTGAGATATTTGGTATCCCTTCGGCAAATCCGGATAGAAATAACTCTTTCTGTCGAAATGCGAATGTTCAGCAATGCGCCCATTGACGGCGAGGCCGAATTTCACGACCGAAATTATCGCCTCTCTGTTTGCAACCGGGAGCGTTCCAGGATGTCCCAAGCAAATTGGACAAACATTCGTGTTGGGGTGTTTTTCATCCGGTTCGTTCGGACAAGAGCAGAACATTTTCGTCTTCGTCTTCAGTTCTACGTGAATTTCCAAGCCTATCGTCGGAAGATACATGATTTAATATTACAACACTTGAATACCTACTCCAAAAGAATAATAACCCAAACGGCATTCCACAAAGAATCATTTATGATCAATATTTCCCTAGTCGTGACGGCGACGGTGAACAGCTTCATCGGACAAACGAGCAGTGCTCCCGAGACGGCAATCGACTTGCCCCCTTTATTCCCGTAGCCGGATAAAGTCGTCATCGTCGGTCGCAAAACTTAAAATGGAGGCGAATCTTCCCGGAACGGTCGCCGCCGTGTGTTTAAAAAACGCACGGCAATAGTGTTTTCTTGGAGATCATTTTTACCGTATTTCCGAACGCCCCACCGCCGTAACTATTGATAAAACTATCACCCTCGCCGAGACAAAAGATGAACCAAGGTGTTTATTCCCGGCGACATTGAAATTTTTAACCTAACCGTCGGTTGGGTCTTCCACAAATTTATCTCCACTTCAAGGGAGAATTTGAGGTACGGAGGTTCAAGCCGCCGCCTCTTTATATTCAAGGGATACACCAAACAAACCGACGCCGGTCGATCGGAACAGCAAAATGCTGTCCTGTTTTTCAAAAAATCTAAACCTTCAATTTTCTCATCACTAATTTGAAAACTCTTTCGTGAATCTCTTCCGGCAGCATGCAAATCATCCCTTTGCAGCAGGTGATTTTATGCCAGTTTTTGTTCCTTTTCACTAAATCCAAAGCGCTTGCTCGCGAATCACGCAAGTAAACCAGGTTATCTTCTGCTACATCCTTCCTACCGTTCAAATACCTCCTTTTCCATCCAGCCACTTTGTTCTTGAGCCATTCCCGGCTTACCTCATAGGGGACATCCAAATAAATCACTAAATCAGGGCGAGGAATTCCAAACACGCCATGCTCCATAACATCAAGCCAATCTAAAAACTTTTTCCTTTCGGCCGGAGAATGAATTTTCCCTCCCTGATGAATTTGATTCGCGCTTACATATCTGTCGGCCAAAACTACATACCCCTCCGAAAGCCATTTTCGCATGCTGCCGCTTGATTCAAATCTATCGGCGGCATATAAAACGGAAGCAATCCGGGAATCCACTTTTGTAAAATCACCGAATTCACCGGCTAAACACTTCCCCAAGAGTTTGCCAAAAAAATTATCGTAATATCTGGGAAAGTCAATTTTCTTAACTTTGACGCCTTCTTTCCGCAATCGCTTTTCTAAAAGAGCCGTCTGCGTAGCCTTTCCTGATCCGTCAATGCCGTCTATTACGATAAGCTTTCCCTTTTTTGACACTATTAGATTTTTGGCGGCTGAATGCCACGCTGCCCTTGATACTTCCCTTTTCGGGAATCGTAAGTGACCTCCGGCTGTTCCTCACCTTCCAGAAAAATAAGCTGTGCAATACCTTCATTGGCATATACCTTAGCCGGTAAAGGGGTGGTATTGGAAATTTCAATCGTAATATGGCCTTCCCAACCCGGCTCGAGCGGCGTCACATTCACAATCAACCCGCAGCGGGCGTAGGTGGACTTGCCGAGACAAATCGCAAAGACGTTCTTCGGCATCTTAATGTATTCGTAACTTCGGGAGAGAATAAAAGAATTGGGCGGGATAAGACAATAATCCCCTTTAGCTTCAATAAAACTCTTTGGATCAAAGTTTTTGGGGTCAACGATTGTTGAATAAACATTCGTGAATACCTTAAATTCATCGGCAAGACGAATATCATAACCGAAAGAAGAAAGCCCGTAAGAAACCACTCCTTCGCGGACGAGTTTCTCTTCAAAAGGGTCGATCATTCCCGCCCGCGCCAATTTTCTGATATGGTGGTCCGGTTTAAGCATTGGCGTGAATTATAGGTTACGAAAAGGCACTATTCAAGCTCTTTTTCTCATAAGTGAGGAAAATATAAGGATAAGGATTCTCTTCGTCCGGCTTGTGGTGCTCGCGAGTAATCTCCGTCCATTCGTTCCAGTTTACTTCGGGAAAATAAACATTTCCTTCAAACTCCCCTTCAACACGGGTAATGTAGGCACGGTTTGCGAGCGGCAAAAACTGTTTATAAACGCTCCCGCCGCCGATAACCATCACTTCTTCCGCATCTCTCACTTTTTCTAACACTTCGTCTACCCCATTCACTACTTCAACGCCTTGGGCGGAAAAATCGGTGTCGCGCGTCATAACAATATTCCGCCTGCCGGGAAGCGGTTTCCCAATAGTATTGAATGTCACCCGCCCCATTATAACCGGCTTGCCGGCGGTAACTTCCTTGAAATGTTTGAGATCGGCAGGCAAATGCCACGGCAGGCCTTTCGAATCCTTGCCGATAACGCCTCTCTTATCCATTGCCACGATGATGGAAATGATCATCTTTATTCCCGTCTTCAAACGGCCATTTCTGCTTTTATGGGCGGATGATATTTATAATCAACAAGTTTGATATCATCCAGTTCAAACTCGTCTATATCTTTCACCTCCGGGTTAAGCCAAAGTTTTGGAAGAGGAAAAGGCTCACGCTCTAGCTGTTCTTTAACTTGTTTGAAATGGTTGTGATAAATATGAGCGTCGGCAAGAACAAGAATAAGCTCGCGCGGCGTAAGACTCGTAACATGCGCCACCATGTGGAGGAGAAGCGCATAAGATGCGATATTGAAAGGCACGCCGAGGAACATATCGCAGCTTCGCTGATACATGGCAAGGTCAAGCTCTTTTTGAGGCGTCACAAAAAACTGGTAAAACATATGACAGGGAGGAAGAGCCATCTGATCAAGCTCGCCGGGATTCCAAGCAGTAACAATGAGGCGGCGGTCATAAGGACTCTTTTTTATTTTTTCAATAACTTCTGCAATCTGATCTATTTCCCTACCGTCGGGAGCGCGCCACGAACGCCATTGCACGCCATAAATTCTGCCTAGGTCTCCATTAAACTTCGCTTTCGGCTTCCAATAATCGGATTGAGCATTGGCAGTCCAAATGGTTTTGTCGCTGCCGACAAGTTCCTTCAAGCGATTGTCATCCGAACTGCCTTCGAGAAACCATAAAAGCTCTGATTTCACCGCATTGAACGCAAGTTTTTTCGTCGTCACTGCGGGGAATCCTTCCCGCATGTCGAAACGCATCGGTTTCAGAAAAATCGCCCGTGAATCAATGCCGGTTCGGTTCGGCCTATCTACACCGCGCTCAAGAATTTCTCTGAGTACGTCAAGATACTGCTTCATAAACCCCTTAATACTAACATGGGCATCACTCAACGGTGATGCCCATGTTCCTTGCAGTTCCTTCGATTATCTTTTCGGCAGCTTCTATAGTCGCTGCGTTTAGGTCCGCCATTTTCTTCTCAGCTATCTCGCGGATTTGTGCCTTCGTCACCTTACCCACTTTAGTCTTGTGCGGTTCGGCCGATCCCTTCTCGATGCCAGCAGCTTTCTTTAAAAGAGCTGAAGCGGGAGGGGTCTTCAGTTTAAAATCAAAACTCCGGTCTTCATAGATCGTAATCTCCGCCGGAATGATATCGCCGGCCATCGCTTTCGTCGCCTCGTTAAACTGCTGGCAGAAAAGACCGATATTCACGCCGTGGGGACCTAAAGCGGTACCCACGGGTGGAGCAGGATTGGCCGCTCCAGCCGGCAGTTGAAGCTTTAAAACAGTTTTTATAGGTTTAGCCATTGTTTCATATTTTCTGAACTTGGAGCGTATCGAGCTCCACCATTGTGTCGCGACCAAAGACCGGCACAAGAACCTTCACCTTTCCCCTCTCGTCGTCCAATTCGGCGATTTTCCCGTCATGATCCTTAAAGGGACCGTCAATGATTTTTACAGTCTCGCCGACTTTCAAGTCAAGCTTGAAACGAGGCTCGGCCTCGCCCATCCGGGCCATAAGCTCGTCCACCTCTTCCTTGGAGAGTGGAGCGGGTTTAGCAGCTGATGCGCCAACGAAACCGGTGACGCGCGGCGTGTTGCGGACGACGTACCAGGAATCATTGTCGAGCACCATATCCACCAGGACGTAACCGGGGTAAATCTTCTCCTCCACTTTGTGCCGCTTGCCGCTCTTTACTTTTATCTTTACCTCTTTCGGCACAATGACGTTGAATATCTTATCTGTCATTGCAAGTGACTCTATCCGCTGCTTTAGGTAGCGGGAAACAGCATCCTCGTAGCCGGCGTAAGTGTGGATAGCGTACCAATGCCTGTTCTTAGCCTCAGTCATGTTTCAAATAATTGCGTCTTCAAGCGCTTTCAGAAATGCGAAATCAAGAAACCCGAGGAAAACGGAAAGAACAAGTGAAAAGACTATCACAAAAAGCGTGTAACGGACAGTCTCGGCTCTACTCGGCCAATTGACCCGCTTGAACTCGCGCCTTGATTCCTCAAAGAATTTCTTTATTTTACCAACCATATTGTCTTATTCTGCTTGATTTGCGGTTCAAACGTCAAGGTTCTTCACCGAAGTGGCGTGAGCTTGGATAAAGTTCTTGCGCGGCTCGACTTCGCTGCCCATCAGAATATCAAAGAGCCTATCAGCCTCAACCGCATCTTCCACCTCCACTTTTTTTAGGAGACGAACGGAGGGGTCCATCGTTGTCTCCCAAAGTTGGGACGGGTTCATCTCGCCCAAACCTTTATAGCGTTGGACACCCACGTTATCGCCGCCCATCATTTTCATTATCGCGTCGCGTTCCCGGTCGCTATAGGCGTAGCGTACGTCCTTCCCCTTCTGGAGACGAAAGAGCGGCGGCTGAGCAATATAGAGATGACCACACTCGATAATCTGCGGGAAATAGCGGTAGAAAAGCGTGAGAAGCAGCGTTCGGATATGGGCACCGTCCACATCCGCATCGGTCATTAGTATTATCTTGTGATAGCGGAGCTTGCTTATATTAAAATTGTCGGAGATAGCAGTGCCAAGAGCGATGACGAGCGATTTGATCTCCTTATTCAAAAGCATCTTATCGATACGGGACTTTTCCACGTTCAAAATCTTGCCTCGGAGCGGTAGAATGGCCTGTGTCCGCCGATCGCGGCCAGATTTTGCCGAGCCACCGGCCGAGTCGCCTTCAACTATAAAAAGTTCAGATTCCTCCGGATGCCGTGATGAGCAGTCGGCGAGCTTGCCGGGCAAGGTAAGTCCCTCAAAAGCGCCTTTGCGGAGAACAGTTTCCTTGGCAGCCTTCGCGGCTATCCTCGCCTTAGCGGCGAGGAGATTTTTCTCAATGACCCGCCGGGCATCCGACCCCTCTCGTTCCAGGAATTCCTTCAGCGCTTCCGAGACCACCGTCTCGACCGCTGTCCGCGCCTCGGGGTTGCCAAGCCGGGCTTTGGTCTGACCCTCAAATTGTAGTTTGCTGTTCAATATCTTCACCGATATCGCGGCGATTAAACCTTCTCGCACGTCGTCGCCGGTCAAATTCTCGTCGGATTCCTTAAGATAACCTCCGCTGCGAGCGTAGTCGTTTAGTGATCTGGTGAGCGCCGAACGAAAACCGGTCAAGTGCATTCCGCCGTCAGCGGTATAGATATTGTTTGCGAAACTCATCTCCTTTGTCTCGGTGTCATCCGAATAGACGAATGAGACCTCGACATCAACACCGTCCGCGTTCTTGTGGACATAAAAGAACTTGTTCTGAATAAGTTTAGCGTCGCCTGCTAGGTATTTCACGTACGAGTTCAAACCTCCCTGGAAACAAAAGCCGTAATAAATTGGCTCATTACCGCGGTTGTCGACGATCTCAATTCGCACCCCCTTGGTGAGATAAGCTTGCTGGCGGAGATGGTCAACTATTCTTTTGAAATCATATTCAGTCTTTTGAAATATCTCCGGATCGGCGTCGAAAATCACCTTCGTGCCGTTCCGCTTGCAACTCCCTTCCTTCTTAACCTTCGTTTTCGGCCGGCCATACTCGTACTCCTGGGAATAAAGCGAGCCTTCGCGGCAAACCTCCACACGCAACCATTTTGAGAGTGCATTAACAACGGAAACTCCGACGCCGTGCAAGCCGCCAGCCACTTTGTAGGACTCGCCGCCGAATTTCGCTCCGGCGTGGAGAGTGGTCAAAACAGTTTCGAGGGCCGATTTCTTAGTTTGCTTGTGAATATCAACAGGGATGCCGCGGCCGTCATCCTCAACCGCTATCCGGTTTCCTTTCAGAATCTCCACCTTCACTCTCTTGGCAAAACCGGCCATCACCTCGTCAATTGAGTTATCAACTACCTCCCAAATAAGGTGATGAAGACCGTCGGTTCCTGTGGAACCGATATACATCCCCGGCCGTTTCCTGACCGGTTCTAGGCCTTCAAGAACATAAATGTCCTCGGCAGTATAGGAGTTGTTTTTAGGTTTTTCCCGATTGTCAGACATAAAAAAGCCCAGGCTTGGGGCTCTTTAATTTTACCATACGGATGGCTAAAAACAAGCGTAAAATCTCGCTTTTTGACCGTGTTTCTAGTTATATCTCTTGTTTAAAAATAAGGCCTAAGCCGTTTCTGAATTCGCGGGGGGTTCTCGCTAAAATGCGTTTGGACTAATTTAAGAATACTGCACCAACCAAAAACAGGCCAACCTGGCCTGTTTTTGGTTGGTGCTGTAATTATACACTTCGCGCGAACCTTTTTTGAGCGGGAAAACGACCCTGACAATGGAAGCCGCCCCGCCGCCGCTCGCTAACGCTCGCCACACCAAAGAAAAGTTTTGTTCGCATTTCTGATTTTGCCCACGCC
>DATLZO010000018.1:0-45379 GCA_035573955.1 Minisyncoccota bacterium | reverse complement strand
TTAACAAGCTTCTTATGGATTAATTCTTCGAGATTCAGAAGCTTCTCCGTTTCATCGCGGCCCGCCTTCTGGATAGGAATACGACTCTCCGCCTCAGCGACGGCGGTGACCGAATCCTCGGTAAGAATTTTTTCGCCTCGTCGGTCGGCCTCGACCAGGGCGTGCTTCAAAAGATCGACTGCCGAACCAGGTAGAAGGCGATTACGAAAATAGCGGTGGGCGAGCCGCACAGCGCCCTTAACCGCTCGCAGGGAAATTTCTTTCTTAAACTCTTTTTCTAAGATAAGACTGTTATAGATAAGAAAGCGATAAGCCTCCTCGATGGATATTTCTTCTATCCTCACCGTTTCGAACTGGCTCAAGAAATCCGTGCGCGGTTCAATGTATTCCTTGAATTCGCGCGGAAAAGTCTCACCTATTACAGGAATACCGTCACGCTTGATGAGGGGTAAGAAAAAATCAATGGCCGAGAGCGTCCTCTCCGTCCCCGTCCGGAAAAAGTCGTGGATGTTGGGAATGAATAGAACGATATTATCTGCGGTGATTATCTCATCGGCTATCTGCTGGAGACGTTCGGCAATAATCTCCGGCGTCGCTCCGGAAAGGAGCGAGGAAAGCTCCAACTTGACCAGACGTTTGTCGAATAGTATGGGCGGAACATCGTCTTTCACCATTCGAAAGGCGAGGTGAGCGATAACAGTTGACTTCCCCACTCCGGGCTCGCCGATAAGAAGCACGTTGGGTTTACCCGGTCTGGAAATAACCGAAAGTATCTCGTTGAATTCTTTCTCATGACCGATGAGAAAACCGATCTTCTCCTCCCGGGCCAGATTGGTAAGGTCCTCACTGAACTGGTCTAAAAGCGGCGTCGGTCTTGCCGTCCAAGCGCGGTTCATAACGCGCTTCCGTAAAAACCGAGGGCGGTGGGCAAAACCGCCCAAAGCAGACGGTAAACGGCTAAGTCGGGAGAATTTCCGGCGGAAACGGCCGAAAACCGCCGCCTCTTCCAGATCGAGCGTCTCGATTTCAAAAAGTGAGAAAAGATTTGCAATCGCCGCGTTGTTGCGCAAGGTGCATAGTGCAGCAAAAACATTTCTCGGTTCAATGAAACGTTCGTGTGTCTTCTTGGCATTCTCACAAGCGGCAACAACAAGTTCCTCGATTTTTTTGAGAACCTCGGTCCGGCTTTCGGTGACAGCGCTGTCGTCCAATTTTTCCTCAACTTTTGCGAGAATTTCCTCCGGCGGCACGCTGAGCCGCCTGAGAATTTCCTCGACATCGCGATTTAAGATGAGCTCCTTGAAAATAGTGAGGTAAAAATCCTGTCGGAGAACTCGGGATTTGAAAAAGGCGCGGCGGATAATGCTGTGGACAGCCGGCGTCGCAAAATCGGCGAGATTAGCTTTTTCTTCCTTCAACTCCCCGAGCGATTTTTCCGCCTCGTTGAAATGGAGTAGACGGTCGGCGAGAAAGAGCGTGAGAATGACAGCAAGCCATATTTGATTCCCGGATTCCGAGAGAAAAAGAACGGCTGTTGCGGCCGCAAGGAAGAAATAAGAGACGGAGGAAAAGAGACGCGTCAGGAATTCCCCACCGCGCGTGAGATAAAGTCTCTTGTCCTCGAAAAATACAGTCATTTAGGTGAATATCTTGTAAACGGCGTAGGGAATGAAGAGCAACCAAGTAAGATAGGCGGCGATGGCAAAGATAAAAATAATGAGGTAGCAAATACCGGCGCCCACTAACCGCGAGATCCGAAAAACGAAACCTAGAACATAACCTAGGACGGAATAGTCCTTATAAAGCGGTTCGAAGAGGTGGCGGAGGGTTATCTTCCAAGCAAGGTAATAGTCGACGCGGCCCAAAAGATCAAGAATGAAATTGGAATAGATTTTGACGCTTCTCACATACCAGTGGTCTAAAAAGCGGTAGATTCTGTAGAAAAACCTTTCCAAAACGTAGATCAGCGCGAAATTCATATACTAATTATAACGGAATGAGCTCTGAACTTTGCTGCTGGGAATTTCACCCCTCGCTTCTTTAAAACAGACTTTCTTGAGCGCTTCCCTTCTTCTCGTCGGCGACGATTTCGGCAACCGCGTCGAGTTTTTTCAGCATATCCGGTAATTTCATGAAACTTGATGTCAAAGCGTTCAGTGTCTCCGTGCCGCGCAGCGCCGCCGCCGGATGAAAAAGTGGATAGATGTAGCGGCCGCCGGATTTAAAAAGTTTTCCCTGGTCACGCGATATTTTTGCCTGCGGCAAAAAGTAATTCATCGCAAAGCGGCCGAGCGGGACGATGACTGTGGGCCCAATAATCTCTATCTGCCGCGTTAGGTAGGGAGCATAGGCCGCTATTTCGTTGGGAAACGGGTCGCGGTTTTCGGGTGGTCGACGCTTCACGATGTTAGTTATGTAAACATCCTCCCTTCTCCAGCCGATGCCGGCTATCAGCCGGTCGAGGAGCTGGCCGGCTCGGCCCACAAAGGGACGCTTCATTTTATCTTCGTAAAATCCTGGCCCTTCGCCTATAAACATCACCTTGCAATCGGGATTGCCTTCACCGAAAACAAGATTGGATTCTTGAAGCGGGAGCGATCTGTCGGCTTCCATTTCTCTCTCAAGAGCTTTGAGTAATTCCGCCTTATTGTCCATTCTTATTTAATTATAGAAAAGAACAAAAATTGCCGGGTGGTGTACTTAAAGTATTAAAGTTACCACCGGCGCTCTAAACCCTTAGAAATAGCGTATTTCTTCCTCCAGCCGAATGCCAAATTTTTCAAAAACACGCTTCTTTAGAAGCGCCGCAAGCTTTCTAACATCGGCCGCTCTGGCACCGCCTCGGTTTATAAGAAGGTTTCCGTGGAAGTTTGCTATTTCAATGCCGCCCACACGCATACCTTTCGCCCCGACTTCTTCCAATAAGTAGCCGGCGGGGATTTTGCCTTCTATAATCTTTGATTTGTTTATCTTTAAAAGTGATTTTTTAGAAACTTCGCTGACAAGAACATTTTTAAAGAAACTGCCCGGACATCTCAGGCCTGGTTTGTACTTTTTGAGACGCAATTTAATAATGTCGCGGGAGATTTTCCTTAGATTTTTTGAATTACCATTTTTGAACTTAAGGACAGCACAAACAACAATGTAGGGCTTGTGCTTGAAAACGCTTTCCCGATAACGAAATTTGCAATCTTTTTTAGAAATCCAAAAGAAACCCTTACTACCTGCACCTTTAGAGAGATTTTGTCCTCCGACGGGATCCCAAACCTTGACTCGCTCTACGACTTCGGAAATGGAATGGCCGTAAGCGCCGGCGTTCCCGACGATTGCCCCACCCAAGGTGCCGGGAATACCGGATAGTGTCTCCAAGCCCTTGAGTCCCGCCGAGATGGATTTTTTGATAACCTCCTCGAGAGCAACGCCCGCACCGACAATGAGCCGGTTTTTGTCTTTAACAATGCCGCCGTCCGAAATTTTAATGAGGAGGCCTTTGAATCTGCCATCAGGAAAAACAATGTTACTGCCGCCCGCTAAAATACGGTAGGGAATTTTTTTGTTTCTGGCGAACTCTACCGCTTCAAACAAATCCGTCGGTTCCTTAACCAGACAAAAAAAATCCGCCCGCCCCCCAATGCGGAAAGTGCTCAACGGCGCAAGCGAGATATTCTTCCTAACTTTCATGACGTTTCCCCACCATAATAGCAGAGAAAAAAAGTGGGAGCGACCTTTTCGGGTCGCTCCCGGCGCGATTTAACCAATACCATCCGACAAAAATAAAAATGGCTCAAATGTTGAGCCGTTTTGGGATTTGTGCCCTCGAGAGGAATTGAACCCCTATCACCTCCTCCGGAGGGAGGCGTTTTATCCGTTAAACTACGAGGGCGTCAAAAACAGCGTAGATTAGAGCGACTGAAAATACAAGATAAAGGGGGTAGCTCAACTTTTTCCAAGGATGCTCCGGGAAAGCCCGACGCCAAATGGTAACAAGGAAGATGCCTTCAAGGCTGAGAAAAACGCCGCCAGTGAAGGAAAGTGTTTCAAGAAAATCTCTCAAGCCGGCGAAATAAAATCCGAGTGGTAGAAAAATAACGAGTGCCGAAGCAAGGAGAGGGCGCACTTTTTTGTCTTCGATAAGGATTTCGCGGAAATTCGCGCCGATCATGAAATACGACGTCCAAATAGTTATGAGGCCGAGGACTCCGAAAGTCGCGATGAGGGGGGCGGGTAGTTCCGTAAGACCGTTCAAGGCCTCCGGCGTCACATCAGAGGAAAGACCCAAGATCCCCAGAACAAATAAGAAATAGACGAGTGCCGGTATGAAAGTGCCGACAATTATCGCTCCCCGGAGAGAGAAGGGCCGCCGGGCGCGCCGAGCTGCCCGTTCCTCGTCAACCATACGGGAGATCGCCACCCTCGCGGCGAAGGAAAAGAGAAGAGGCCCAAAAGGCAGGAGGAACGATTCGATATTCAGTGGTTTCACAATCGGCAAGCCATCGCCGCTCCAACCTCCCAAAAAAACGACTACAAAGATGATGAAGATGATTGCAAGCGTTCCTAAAAGCTCGGCCATTCCCTGCCAGAGGAGACTTGCGAAGACGAAGATGGAACCAAAGAGCCAGAATGCGAAGACGGCGTAGAACCATTCCACCTCGGCGATAAGAGAAATAAAAGTCGGAGCGAGAATAAGATAGATAGTGAGAACAAAGATCGCCTCCGCGAGAATTGCAAAAGAAGCGAACTTGGCAACGGTTTTAGGGAGATACAGTTCGGCAAAATAGGAAAAGTCGTGCCGCCCGCTCCGCGTCCGGAGAACCGAAGCATACATGAGATATACCGTGACGTAGACGCAGGCAAAGAAAATGAGATAAAAAAATCCGGCGAAGACGCCGATTTTGTTGAAAACATATGGCAAGGAAAAAATTCCTGCACCAATAGTCGTACCTGCAAGAATGCTTGCGGCCAAAATAGAATCTCGGCTCATGAAACAGTTTTCAAGTCTCGTAGACGCGGTCACCTTCCCGAACTTTATCCGAAACTTTGACACCGACTTCTTGGTTCTTACCGGCCTCTGTAATCTCCTTATGGTCGTACTGCATCGATTTTATGGTCTGTTTGAAGTCAGTCGTCGCGCCCTTGAAATGGACAGTTTCACCCACCTTGACCGCTCGGTTGAACTTTACAATGGCAACGCCCAACCCCCCGTAATAGTGGGTAACAACACCTATCGGCTTTGGTCCTTCGGACTTTTTGGAAAACAACCCTGAAAAGAATCCCATTTTGTTTTTTAGACTACTCGACCTTTGACGCCGTTTTTCACCTCTTCGTTCTCAACAAGACTCAGGAGTTTATCCATTAGATCCTTGGGTTCACGGGCGAAAACAATCTTACCCGTTCCCCGATGAGCTTTTTCGACAATCTCCGGTAGTAATTCGGTTGTCCCGCCGGTACCAAGGAGCACTCCTTGCGGTTTCTGGTCCTCGAAAGCGTCCGTAAATTCGTTCAAGGTTCCGATGCGACCGCATAAGGTGACAACAGCATCGGCCGACCGAGTGAGAAGAAGATTACGGCCGGCATACTCGAAACCGGTGTAGATAATAAGATCGTGGTAGTCGACGGGTAGACGGTATGTCCTCAGATGCTGAAGCTTGGAAGAAGCCGGCGAGATACCGATCACGATGCCGCCTTCGGCTTTGGCGCCTTTGGCCGCCCAGTAAGGTATGCCCGTCGTCGCGCCGGTCACAAGGACGAGACCTCGCCGCGCGATCTCCCGGCCGATTTCCTCAGCCTTCTCAAGAGAATCGGCGGAGCAGTGACCCGTTTCGGCCGCTCCCGAGACGCAGATTTTGTACTTCAGGCGATGGTCGTAACCATGATCGGTTGTGGACTGTGTTTTTTTAGGCATAGCTGTCTGATTATATCGCTCCGTTTATAATTACTTCTCTCGGAAAAGATATGAATCATTTTTACATTTTTCCGCTCGTTAGTAATTATAACACCGCCTGCTCACCCAACGAAGGGATTTCCGTCTGGACCGCCATTTCATCCCTTATTTTCTGGGAAAGGGCGAGTGCTTCACTTTCCTCACCCTGGACGACAAAAATCTTTTTAAGACTCTCCCGCATCGGAGATACCCACTTCAAAAGCTGCGGCTGGTCGGCATGGGCCGAGTAGCCGCTCACCACCATTTTCCGGCAGCGAACCGGTACTTCCTCGCCGTAGATCTTTACAGACTCGGCGCCGTCCAATATCTGCCGACCGAGAGAGCCTGTCGCCTGGTAACCGATGAAAAGGATGGCGCTCTTCGGATCGGCTAGATACAACTTCTCGTGATGGAGGATCCGCCCGCCGTTTGACATCCCGGCGCCGGCAACGATTACCTTAGGCGGCGGGACATTCGCAATCTCCTTAGACTCATTAGTCGTGAGCGTCATCTTAAGCCCAGTGAAATCGAATATCCTGTCTCCGCTTCGGTTCAGGGCAATCGCCTCCTTATTAAAGTAGCGGGGGTCGGCAGAATACTTGTGGTAAATTCCGGTCAAACGTATCGCAAGCGGGCTGTCGATGAAAATCGGGACGCGGGGAATACGGCCGTTCTCAATGAGGTCGTTCAACTCCGTAAGAAGTTCCTGGGTCCGTTCGAGGGCGAAAGCAGGTATCATAAGCGTACCCTTTGATTTCACGGTGTCCTCAATCAAATCCTCAAGCTCATCTTTTCTCGCTCCAAGCCGTTCGTGAACTCGTCCACCGTAGACGGATTCGATAAGGGCATAGTCGGCTTCCTCGAAATATTCGGTCGAATTAATGAGAGGGGCCGGAGCGTTCCCGAGATCGCCGGAAAAAACTACCCTTTTACCCTCCGCCTTCACCAAGTACGAGGCGGAGCCGAGGATGTGACCGGCATCGTAGAGCTCAACCACGAACGGCCCCACCTCGACTTTCTCGTGGTATGACTTCTTTTTCCAAAGACCCATCGTCTGGACAACGTCGTTTGTGTCGTAAAGAAAAGGTTTTCCTTCCCGTTCGGCTTCCTTCCGCAGAATGTGCTCCGAATCGAGGAGGAGGAGTTCGGCAAAATCCTTGGTCGGTCCGGTGGAGAATATCTCGCCTCGAAACCCGGCTTTATAGAGCTGTGGGAGGCGACCAATGTGATCGATATGAGCGTGCGTGACAAAGACAGCAGTGATTTCTTCTGGTTTATAAGGGAATGGTTCGAAGTTGCGGCGCTCCGAATAACGGCTGCCTTGATGGAGACCGCAGTCAACGAGTATCTTCGTCCCGCCTGACTCAAGCAAATAGTTGGCTCCCGTCACCTCTTTCGTTCCGCCCCAAAAGGTTATATTCATTGATTAAATTATATCACCCGCCTGACTTCAGAATTTCCTCGAAGATTCTATGCTCGTCCCACGGAATTTTCGCGCCGCGGGGACCGTAAAACCAGTCCTGGCTGCCCATACCAGTCGAGACAACCACGTCACCATTCCTCGCGACCGCCACCGCTTCACGAAGCGCGGTTCGCCGGTTGGTTATCTTCAAAATTTTTCCGGCTTTGTCGGCGGGAATGCCCTTCTCAATAGCTCTGATGATTTCTTCGGGATCCTCATCGTACGGGTCCTCGCTCGTCAAAATTAAGATGTCGCAAGACTCTCCCGCAATTTTCCCAAGCTCGGGCCGTTTCCACTTATCGCGGCCGCCACCAGCCGAACCTAAAACGCAGATTAGGCGACTCCCTTCTTTTAGGTGTTTCCGCAGTGTGTTATATACAGCCCGGAGTGATTCCGGCGTGTGGGCGTAGTCGACTACGACTGAAAACGGTTCGTGCTGCACAAAATCCATGCGGCCGCGGAGGCCAGGAAATTTTTCCAGGCCGGTTATTATATCCTCCTCGCCGACCCCGAGCGCCCGGGCGGTCTTCGCAACTACGGCGATGTTCTCGATGTTGAAATCGGCCAGGAGCCAATCGGGGTTCTTATCTTTCCTTATCCGCCGAACAATACGGTCGACTTCAGCCAAGGTAGCGAGAAACGTTTCGCCACCGGGTATGCCTCCCGCCACCTTCTGGAAATGGGGGGCGTCAGCGCTTGAGGCGTTCACAACGAAAAATTTCCGCGGTTTCTCTGAACGCCCAAGTTCCCGGAAAAGATCAAGTTTCGCCTCCCGATACTTCTCAAAACTGCCGTGGGCTTCAATGTGTTCGGGGTGGAGGTTTAGGAAAACAGCCGCATCCCAATCGATAAACCTTCCGCGATGCTGCTTCATGCCTTCGGACGTAACCTCAACCAAAGCAATATCACAACCGGCACGGACTGCCTCCTTAAGAAAAGCTTGGATGGCGCCGCGGCCGGGCATGGTGTTCGTATAAGGGCTCTTCTCCGACCGGTCGCCTATTTTCCGCCGGGTCGAGGTAAGAAGCGCTGTCCGTCGTCCGGCAACCGAGAGAACTGAATCAAGCATCTCAAGCGCGGTCGATTTGCCTTTAGTGCCGGTCAGTCCGAGGACGAAAATTTTTCTCGACGGCGCGCCGTAGATAAGATTGGCGAGAAAAGCAAACAGATAGTGATAGAGATTGCGGAGCATCTTAAGAACGCCTTCCCATGAATTTTAAGGCGTCCTTCAGACGGCCTTCAAGGGTTTTGGCGGAGGACTGAACGGCAGGCAATATTTTCCTCACTTCCGATCTTGAGTACCCCAGGCCGACGAGTGCTTCTTCCACTTCGGCATCCAAGGTCATTTTTTCGGTTAGAGTTTTAGCGCCCGGCAAATTTAACCTGCCTTGAAGATCGAGGATTATGCGCTCGGCGGTCCGCCGGCCAATGCCGGAAGCTTTTGTAAGGAGTTCCGTCCTCTTCTCGATTATTGCTGCCATTATGTTCGGCACCTCATCAATGTCCAATATCCCGAGAGCGGTTTTAGGGCCCACGCCGGGAACGGTGTTTAGGATCTCGAAGAGGCGAAGGGCCTGCTCGTCAAGGAAACCGTAGAGTTCGAACCGATCTTCCCGAACGTAGAGAAACGTATGGACGCGAACTGTCTCTCCGTCGCTCGGCAGGCGGGCAATGGTGCGGGCCGAGGCAGAGACACGGAAACCGAAGCCGCCGGACTCGATCACAAAAAAGTCTTCGCCGCGGCCGGATATTTTTCCTGAAACGGAATGAAGCATCCACTCATATTATACCCCAGCGGATGAGCGGACTTGCGTTCATAATCCAAAACCTATAACCTATAATACGAAATATGCCCAGAACGAAATCGGCAAAGAAAGCGCTTCGGCAGAACATCCGACGCCGAAGCCGTAACGTCAGCCGCAAGAACAGGATGAAAGGAGTTATTAAGGATTTCCGGCAGGCCCTAGCCGCAAAGGACCAAGCGAAGGCGAGGGAGATACTTCCCAAGCTTTATAAAACACTCGACAAATTGGCCAAAGTCGGCTTTGTAAAACCGAATAAAGCTGCCCGACTCAAATCCCGATTTTCACGGAAATTAGCAACCGGTAAATAGTAACGATGAGCTTTGTCTGATTACTAATTTCCAACTACAAAATCGGTAAGCGCTTCTTCGTATTCCAAACCGCCGCTCTTTACGGAAATATCATATTCGGCGAGAAGCGCCGCTTGCGCCCCGCGCGCCTGGAATCCTAATGAATTAAAAGCGTAGTACGGGTCCTCCGAAAGGAGAATTTTTTCCAATGGAGCGAGCCGGCGGCGAAAATCCCGCGCTGCAAGAATTTCGGCAGAGAGAGCGTAGGCGGCCGTTCCCGGCTGCCATACCACTGCTTTCTTTAAGTCTTCGAGGGCAATAGGGTTTTTGAAACCCATTAAACTAATTTTTTCAAGTTCGTACGAGGCAAGCGCTGTTTTCTCCGTCGAAGAACCTATGTATAAGGAGAGGAAACGGAACGCGTCGGCGGAAAACTCAAGGCCGAGCTTCGCGGCCTTATCCTTAATAAAAGCCTCGAGCTCGCGGAGTAGTAAACTGCCGAATTGTTGAGATTTCACCGGCGGCGCAAGGAGAAAACTAAAATCACCAACCGGCGCTTCGCGCTGAGAAATGAAGATGAACGTCTTCGGAACATTGAGAAAGCTCTTTAGAGTCGCGGCCCATTCCTTTTCTCTGACGGATGTCGCTTCCTTCACGATAGCGACTTTGGAGTCGACGAACATTGACGGTTGGTTTAGAAAATCTCGCACCCTCCGCCACCCGTCCGGTTCGTCTTCCAGATCCAGAGAAATCATGTCCAGATCGGAATATTTTGCCCGGTATGGAGTAATAAGCTCCTTCAAGCGTTCCGTCCGCCGGAAAGAATCCTCGCCATAAAGAAGAAATATCATTTTGGTTTTATTCTACACTTTTCTGGCAACTCGGGCAGAAATGAGCCGATCGCCCGCCAATTTTAAGGCGTTTAATGCGGGTGTCGCAGCGCGGGCAGGCTTCACCTTCCCGTTGGTAAACGTAGCGGACCTTGTCGTAGCCGCCGCGACGGCCCTCCGCATCCCGATAGTCGTCGATGGAGGTACCCCGCAGCCGAAGGGCTTTTTTTAAAATCTTTTTCATCGCCGCAAAGATCATTTTTAAATCCTCCTCTTTTAAATCCTCCACTCGTTTTAAGGGATGAATTTTGGCGACCCAAAGAATCTCGTCGGCATAAATGTTGCCGACGCCGGAGATGAAGTTTTGATCCATAAGAACCGGCTTAATCCGACCGCGCTTTCCCTTAAAAAGTTCGCTGAACTTCCTGAAAGTGAAACCGGGCGCAAGCGGTTCCGGTCCCAATTTTTCAATGTCTTCGGCACTTAAAATTTCCGCTCGCGGGCCGCAAACAACTTTGGCAAAACGCCGGAGATCGGATAAGGCAAGCATTTCTTTGTTATCTAGAAAGAAAATGAGTCGGATAAACCGGTTCATCGGGTCCATTAAAGGGCCTCGCGGCGGGTCGGGAATCCATTTTTGATTCCGCCAGCACTCCTCTACCTCCTGGTTTTTAAAAGGTTTCCACTTACCGACCATGAGATGACCGGTCATTTTCTGGTGCACCAGTATCAGGTGATCGTCGGAAAGATGGATGAACAAATTTTTGGCGCGGCGGGAAACGCTTTTAATTTTTTTACCGATAACATGGCGGCGGAAAGCCGCCTCCCCGCCCTGGCGCTTGAAATATTTTGGCCAATCGGTCCAAAAACCGGTGATCTTCCGACCCTTCAGTTTCCTAGCCAAACCGCGGGCGATTGTCTCGACTTCGGGTAATTCCGGCATCAATCCATTTTATAGCACAAACCCCTTCCCGAGAAACCCGGGAAGGGGTTGTTTGCTGTGCGGGGGCCGGCGGGCCGCCTCTCAGCGAAGGATAATTCTCGTCCTGTCGCCACTTATAATAAAGCTTTGGTGGCGAACAGAACGAATGTTGTCGCTGAAAGCCCACGACCTTCGGGCCGGCTCGATGCCACCCGCCTGCAGGGGAGCGACGATGAATTCCGTCGCAAAATACCGCCCCCGCTGGCACCTCACCCGAAAGGACACCGTCCCGTAGCCGCCGGGCGGGAGAGCCTCGAGCTCAGTGGTGCGCACGCCGGCGATGGGGGGGATGAGAACCGAAACCGTGTCCCGCCTGCCGTTGTAGAAATTCACGGAGGCGATTTCGATCTCACCCCTCACCAAACATTCTCCGGTAAGCCCGAGGTTTCTCGTGCTCACCGTGTAAGTGGCGGTGGGAACGCAACCACCACTTACAAGCAATACCGCAAAAGCAGCGTGGATCAGTTTCACAGTGCCTCCCTGTTCTACCTATGTGATGGTCTGCTTTTAATGGTAGCAGAAAAACACTAATTTGTCAAACACGGCCGTTTGAACCTTGTAAGGGTCTCCTAAAAAGGATAATCTAAAAGTAATGACTCTTGCTAAGGACTTGCTTGAGAAGTTGGATGAGGAGAGACGAAGGGCGGAGGAAGAAGACGCCCGCCGCCGGGCCGAGGCCGCAGGTATCCGTTACCTGAATCTGATTTCCGTCCACGTCCCGACCGAGATAAAGGCGATGGCCCTCGTCCCCGAGGAGAAAGCAAAGAGCGCTCTTCTTGTTCCCCTCCAACGGGTCGCAAAAAAACTCGTCGTCGCCGTCTTCAACCCCAAATTACCGGAGACCAAAGCGATAATAGACGAGCTCGGAAAAGAGTTTGAGGTAGAACTTGTCATCGTCTCAAAGCGCGGTCTCGAGCACGCTTGGAAATACTACCAGTACGTGAAACCGGAGAGTAAGGAGATCAGCGGGCAGGTGGACGTGAGCGAGGAAAATCTAAAGAAGCTTGGCGAGAAAATAAAAGACCTTGTGAGCTTGCAAAAGAGCATTGATTCTTTTGAAAGCCCCTACACCTCGGAGATTCTGGAGATTATCCTTGCCGGAGCATTTTCCCTCTCCGCCTCCGATATCCACCTGGAACCAACCGAAAGATTCGGCCTTCTCCGCTTTCGGATCGACGGTCTTCTACATAATGCTTACGATAAACTCGAACTCACTAAATACAAATCGGTGGTGACAAGAATAAAACTCCTCTCCAACCTCAAATTGAACATTCAGGATCAGCCCCAGGATGGCCGTTTCACCATCAGACTTACTGACCGCGATATTGAGATTAGAACTTCCATCATCCCCTCGGAGTACGGCGAGACCGCTGTTCTACGGCTTCTCGATCCCAAATCGCTCAAGGTAAATCTCGAGGACCTCGGTTGGCGAAAAGATGATCTCGCGATAGCATCGGCCGAGATAGAGAAACCAAACGGCTTGATACTGGTAACCGGCCCCACCGGCAGCGGTAAGACCACAACCCTTTACGCTTTCCTCCGAAAGATAACGAACCCGGAGATAAAAATTATCACCATCGAGGATCCGATAGAGTATCACTTGCCTGGTATTTCCCAAACGCAGGTCAAAGCCGAGGCCGGCTACACTTTTGCCTCAGGCCTCCGCTCCATTCTCCGCCAGGACCCGGATGTGATCCTGGTTGGTGAGATTAGGGACAAAGAAACGGCTGAAATCGCCATGAATGCCTCTTTGACCGGCCACTTGGTTTTCTCCACTTTACACACGAACGACGCGGTGGGGGCCGTCCCCCGTCTCCTCGATTTAGGTGCGAAGCCCCAGGTTCTCGGACCCGCCATATCCCTCGTCATTGCCCAACGATTGGTCCGTATTCTCTGCCCCCACTGTAAGAAAGAAAAAAAGGTCGACGAAAAATTTGCCCAAGCGATAAAAGTGTTCTTGGAAAATCTTCCTGCCCGCGTCAACAAGAATCCTTACGAAAAAGTGAGTGTATTCGAGCCGGTAGGCTGTGAGAAATGCGGCAATTTGGGCTACCGAGGCCGGGTTTCAATCTTCGAGCTTTTCGTCATTAGTGAAAAGATTGAAGAAAAGATCTACAAAAGTCCGACCGAAATCGAGCTTAAGGTCTTGGCAAGAGAAGAGGGTTTGGTTACGATGCAGGAAGACGGGATTTTAAAAGCGATTTCAGGAATCACGAGCTTCGACGAGGTGGAGCGGGCAACCGGCCCGATTGCTTGGCTTAAAAACTAAAAAGCCCGCTTTGGAAAGCGGCGCAGATTATTCCGAAGATGGATCTGTGGGCATATGCCGGTAAAGGCCTATAGAAACCCTTCCTAAAAGGAAGAGATTGAGGTTTACACTCGGGATTCAGATAGCCGGAGCCGTCTGGTCCTTAAAGCGAGAATGAGCCCCTTTGCCCACAGGTCGATCTTCAGAATAACCATTTAAACGTTAGCATATTATGGTAAATTTGTCAATATGACCCCAAAAACACCTCTGAAAGAACTGAACTCTAATAACGATGAGGGGTTGGAGCTTACCCTCCGTCCTTCCGTTTGGGAAGATTATATTGGTCAGGATAAGATCAAGGCAAACCTGAAACTCATCATGCAGGCGGCCCGAGAACGGAGCGAGTCTTGCGATCATATTCTCTTCTGCGGTCAGGCGGGCCTTGGCAAGACCACCCTCGCTTACTTGATCGGCAAAGAGATGGGGGTGAACGTCCGGGCGACCTCCGGGCCGGCGCTCGAGAAAGCCGGCGACGTCGCTGCCATCCTTTCCAATTTGGAGCCAAACGAGGTTCTTTTCATCGACGAGGCGCACCGCATCAACAAAATGGTTGAAGAGGTAATGTATCCGGCTCTCGAGGCAAGGAAGCTTCATCTTATCATAGGCAAAGGGCCGTCGGCGAGAACACTCACTCTAGACCTGCCGCCCTTTACGCTTATTGCCGCGACCACCCGCACAAACCTTATATCCGGGCCTCTCCGCTCGCGCTTTGGCGCCGTTCTCCGGCTTGACTACTACCAATTGGAAGACATCGAGAAGATCATCTCTCGCTCCGCCAATATACTCAAAGTTAAAATCCTTCCCGAGGCGGTAAATTCCCTCGCTCGGGCCAGCCGATTCACGCCCCGGGTTGCAAACCGGCTGCTGAAGCGCGCCCGCGATTACGCCCAGGTTTACAAAAAGGACGTCGTTGACGCTGAAGTCGTGAAAAACACTCTCAACCTTCTCGAAATCGACGAAATGGGGCTTGAGGAGATCGATCGAGATCTTCTTAGTGTCATTATTAAGAGATTCGGCGGGGGTCCCGTCGGCGTGAGAGCCATCGCCGCAGCCTTGAACGACGAACCGGACGCCATCGAGGAGGTTTACGAGCCATTTCTTATGAAACTGGGTTTTTTGGAAAGGACCCAGCTCGGCCGAATTGCGACTGAGGCCGCTTACCGGCATCTGGGACTTAGTCCCAAAAATACCCTCCTTTAGATGACGTTTAAATCTTCGTCTCTTCGGAGAACTAAAGAAATTGCTGCTCTTCTGGCCAGGGAAATCAGAAAGTCGAGAAAAACCGGCGGTGCTTTCGTTGTAGCTCTCGTTGGAAACTTGGGCAGCGGGAAGACTGCTTTTGTCCAAGGCTTCGCCCACGGTTTCGGTCTGAAACGCCGGATAACGAGCCCAACTTTTCTCGTCCTCCGCAGCTACGGAAGGCTCCATCATATAGACGCCTACCGGATAAGAAACTTGAACGAGCTCGAGGTTATAGGCTTGAAAGATATCTTTGAAGATCCGAGGAATGTTGTTTTAGTCGAATGGGCCGACCGGATCAAAAAGGTTCTACCGAAAGATTCTCTCGTCGTCCGCTTCCGGCACGGCCGGAAACTAAACGAGCGGATGATTTCCTTTGGGAAAATCCGATGAAGAAAACTCTTTTTCTTATCGACGCAAACGCTCTCATCCACCGAGCTTACCATGCCCTGCCGCCCTTAACCGCTCCCAGCGGGGAACCTGTCGGCGCGCTCTACGGCCTTTCGAGCGTCCTTTTGAAACTCCTGCGGGAACAAAAACCCGATTATGCCGCAGCCGCTTTCGACAGACCCGAACCAACTTTCCGGGACGAGCTTTTCCGTGAATACAAAGCTCACCGCCCCCCGGTAGAAGAGGAGCTTATCCACCAACTTGCGGAGGCTCGCGAACTTTTCCGGAAATTCGGTGTCCGTTCCTTTGAAGAGAAGGGTTTAGAAGCGGATGATATAATCGCTTCTCTTGTTTCTAAATTTAAGACTGTTCCTGGTTTGAAAATAGTCATTCTCACGGGCGACCTCGATACTCTTCAACTAGTCCATAAAGACAAAGTGGTGGTCCAGGCACCAAAAAAGGGTCTTTCTGAAACTTTTATCTATAATGAGGATGCCGTCCGGGCCCGTTTCGGCGTTCCCCCGCGGAGTATGACCGATTACAAAGCTCTGGTCGGCGACCCTTCGGACAACATCCCCGGCATTCCAGGTATCGGCCCCAAGACAGCCGCCAAACTTCTCGGAAAGTACGGTTCCGTCGAGGGCCTTTTTAAGCGGTTGGGTGAGGATAAGAAACTCGCCGTAAAAATCGGCGGATTCCGAGAACAGGCCGAACTTTCCAAAAAACTAGTCACTTTGAAGGAGAGCATACCTCTTGATGTCGACTTGAATGGGCTTTCGTTTAAGGGACCGAGGACGGCCGAAATTGTCCCCTACTTTGCTCGCCTCGGTTTCCAAAGTCTCGTGAAAAGATTCGCGGACAGCGGCGGAAAAGCGATTACCTTCGAACCAAAAGCGGTCGGGGAAGCGGTGATTGTTCCATCGGCTTCATTTGCCGCGGAACGGCGTGGGGAACTCTCGTCTTCCAAGTTAAAAATTGCCTTCGATTGGAAGGAAATTATAAAGGAACTCTCCGGAAAGGGCATTGAAGTGCGCCCGCCAATCTTCGACGTCAAGGTGGCGGGTTGGCTCATCGATCCGGGCGGGAAAGACTTCTCGCTTAATTCTCTTTATCGGCGTTTCTTCCACGAAAGCGGGGAGGGTGAGGAAGCAATCGGTCTTATCTCACGCCTTGCGCCGCTCTTCGAGGCCAAAATAGGCGAGTACGGCCTCGGCACCGTTTTCGAAGAAATTGAGATGCCTTTGATCGAAGTCCTCGCCTTTATGGAAAAATGGGGTATTGGCGCGAATGCCGAGAAGCTTCGAATCCTCGACGGGGAAATATCCGCGGGCCTCGAAGAAACGGCGAAGAGGATTTACGAGGCCGCCGGGACGACGTTCAATATTAATTCGTCGCAGCAACTTTCCCGCATTCTCTTTGAGAAACTCGGTATTAAAGCGGTCAAGGTTAGAAAAACTAAGAGCGGTCTGAAATCAACTTCCTTCGAGGTTTTGAAAGAATTGAAAAATGAACACCCTATTATCTCGCTTATCCTCGACTATCGGGAAAATTTCAAAATCGCGTCTACCTTCGTGAGGCCGCTCATCAAGGAAACGGAGGGTGACGGACGGGTTCGGACAAATTTCATCCAAACCGGAACCTCGACCGGACGGATTGCGTCCGCTGAACCAAATCTCCAGAACCTACCCCAAGAATCGCGGTGGTCGAAAAGACTCAGAGAATGCTTCGAAACACCGAAAGGTTTCAGATTCCTCGCTCTTGACTACTCTCAACTCGAGCTTCGCCTTCTCGCTCACGTCTCGGGTGACAGGAAACTGCGCAAAGCTTTCATTGAAGGGATTGACGCCCACAGGATAACCGCCTCCCAAATCTTCAATGTCCCACCGGAGAAAGTGACGCCAGAGATGCGGCGGGTAGGGAAAACCCTGAACTTTGGGGTTATCTACGGCATGGGGGCAAGAGCCTTCAGTGAAATCTCAGAACTTCCTCTTGAAAAATCGTCGCAGTTTATCGAGGAGTACTTCGGTGATTTTCCTGAAGTTAAAGCATGGCAGGACAGAATAAAGAACGAGGCGCGGACTTTCGGTTTTGTGAGGAATGAGAACGGCCGCCGGCGTTGGTTTTTGGAGGGTGCTTCCGGCTCGCCGCGGGCCGAATCGGAAACAGAGAGAGCGGCGGTGAATTTCCCTATCCAGAGCCTCGGCGCCGATATTATTAAGAAAGCGATGATTGGAACTTTCCAACTCATCAAGGAAAAAGGTTGGTTGGGGAGCAAAGCGAAACTCGTTCTCACCATCCACGACGAATTGCTCTTTGAGGTGCGGGATGATATTCTGGAAGAAATCTCGGGGTTAATCCGCCCCATTATGGAGAATGTCCAAAAAATCTCCGTTCCTCTTTCTGTTGAAATGCGCGTCGGTAAGAATCTCGGTGATTTAGAAAAACTTCAGAATGGTAAATACTGAAAAATTTTCGGAAAGGTTTAAGGAACTACGCCGAACACCAGAAATTTTGGCCGTCCTTATACTCCTCGTCGCTGGTCTCGCCTACCTCGTTGTTGTCGCCGTGTCAACTCCCGGCTTTCTCGTTTTCGTAGGTCTTGCGATCTTTCTCGGTCTTGTTCCGGTCGTCATCCGCGGCTTCATCGATTTGGGTTTTTTTAAATCATCAGCCAAACAGAAAGATGCCGAACTCCGGGCTGTCATCGAGAATCTGAACGACGCCGTCATAATCTACGACCAAGATTTCCGGATAATGGAGTGGAACAAGGCGGCCGAAGCGATCTTCGAACTGAAAAAAAGCGATATTGTAGGTGAACGGGTGTCGCCAGACTCTGCCAAATTTCCCCGCCTTCGGGCGCTTACCCAAGTCCTTTTCCCTTCTCTTGCCCCGACGGTGACGGAAGTCTCCGGCGGCCCGCCTCAGATTGTCGACATTATACTCGAGGAACCGTCTCTGAAGCTTCGCTCAACACTCCACCGCATCCCCGACGAGACCGGTGTCGTCAAAGGCTTCTTGAAGATTGTCCAAGATCTCTCCCGCGAGAGGCAGGTAGCAGAATCCAAGAGTGAGTTCCTTACGGTCGCCGCCCACCAACTCCGGACACCGCTTACCGCCATCAAATGGTCTTTTGAAACTATTTTAGGCGGCGCCAAGGAAGATGATTCGCGCGAGAACGCCAAGAAAGGGCTTGAACTGGCTGAAAGGATGATAGAAATTGTGAACGATCTCCTTGATGCCGCGCGGATAGAAGAAGGTAAGTTTGGCTACAAATTCGAGGAGACGGGGCTTGTCGGATTCGTAGAGAAAGTTGTGGCCCAGGCAACCATTATTGCTGAGGAATACGGCATTAAAATCGATTTCACGCGCCCGAAAAAAGACTACCGGGTAATGATTGACAAGGAGCGCCTCGGCATCGTTCTAACCAATCTTCTTGACAATGCCATCCGCTACAACGTGAAAGGGGGCTCGGTTTCCGTTAGTTTAGAGGAAACAGGTAAGTTTGTGAGAGTGAACGTCCGGGACACCGGTGTCGGTATCCCGCCGGGAGAACTAAGTAAAGTCTTTGAAAAGTTCCATCGCGGAAAGAATGTTGTGGAAATCGAGCCGAATGGCAGCGGCTTGGGACTGTATATCACAAAGAACATTGTGAAAGGCCACGGCGGTGAAATAGGCGTCGAATCAGATCTTGGACGCGGCAGTAATTTTTGGTTTACATTACCTCTCGATTTCTCGTTCGTGCCGGAGAAAAAAATCCTCTACGAGTAATCTTCTATGGCTGGCCACAGCCGATGGAAACAAATTAAAGAGAAGAAAGGTAAGGCCGACCTGCGGCGCGGGCGCGAATTTTCAAAAATCCTTAGGATGATAACCGTCCAGGCGCGCAGCGAGAAAAACCCGGATTTCAATCCGGGACTGAGAAGCGCGATAGATCGGGCCAGAGCCGCTCAAGTGCCGCAGGAGAACATCGAGCGAGCCATTGAAAAAGCTGCTGGTGGAGGAGAAGCGCTTGAAGAAATAATTCTCGAGGCTTACGGTCCCGGTGGCGTCGCTCTTGTGATCCACGCCGTAAGCGACAACACCAACCGGACAATCCAGGAGATAAAAAACATCCTGCGTGATGGCGGCGGTCGCCTCGCCGCACCGAAGAGTGTCGTCTGGGCGTTCACAAACGAAAACGGTGTCTGGAAACCGAAATTTCCCGGCTCATTCAACGAGGAAGATAAGAAAAAAACGGACGAGCTTATAAAATCCCTTTCTGCCCACGAAGATGTTCAAGAAGTCTATCATAACTAACAAACCGGTCGTTGTTCTCGGAATCGACCCCGGCACGGTTCGCATCGGTTACGGAATTGTGAGGAAAGACGGTTCAAAACTCACTCGTCTTGAATCGGGACTTATAGAACTGCCGAAAGAAAATCATGGGCGGCGGCTTGTTTCTTTAGAAAAAAACCTCAACAACCTCATCCGTCGTTTTGCGCCGGACAAGGTTGGTCTTGAACGTTTGTTCCTTTCTAAAAACCGGAAAACCGCAATGGAAGTCGCGGAGGCGAGAGGGGTGATCATAAAAACTGTTTTCCAAAACGCCGTACCCCTCAAAGAAATGGGCCCCAACGAAGTAAAGCTTGCCGTGACTGGCGACGGCGGCGCCGACAAGAAAGCGGTTCAAAAGATGGTCCGTTTAACTCTCGGAATAAGAGGAGAGAAAATGATCGATGACATAAGCGATGCCTTGGCCATTGCCATTTCTGCCGCTTCAAACCTTGATTTTTAGGCACCCCAGGGTAGGTTGACACAGGGAGACTCGTCTGTATACTTACCCCATAATAGTTTTAAAGGTCGCCTTAATAGGAAAAAATTATGACGACTTTAGATATCAAGGAAATCAATCTGGTCGCCGAAGAAGACGAAGTGGAAATTGGCGACGACGAGAGTGAGGAATTGGCCGAACCGATGGAAGAGGGTGGGGACGGCGCAGATGAAGACGAGGAGGAAAATCTGGAGTACTAGAATTCGGACAAACCTGACTCATCCCGCCGAGGCTATTGCCCGGCGGGATTTGTTTTTGAGTCACGGACATTTTTGGTGTTTAATTATTAGGTTATGGCAAAAAAGAGGAGGTTGAGAAGGTTTAAGATAGTTGCTTTTTTTGCAGCAGCCGGCTTCATTATTCTCTTCGCAGCCGTTTCTGCCGTCTATCTCGTCGTCATCCTGCGAGACCTGCCCTCCCCTTACGAGTTCGGCGAAAGAAAGGTGAGTCAGTCCACCAAACTCTACGATCGGACTGGTGAAATTCTCCTTTATGAAATCCACGGTGAGGAGAAAAGAACGGTTATCCCTTTTGAAGAAATTCCCGAGTACCTTAAGCAAGCAACACTAGCCGCCGAAGATGCGGATTTCTATAACCAACCGGCTTTCGATTGGAAGGGAATTGCAAGAGCCATCTTCGTCGACTTGAAGGAAAGGAGATTAAGTCAGGGCGGTTCAACTATCACCCAACAACTCGCTAAAAATGCCTTCCTTTCGTCTGAGAAGACATTAGCACGCAAGATTAAGGAGCTTTTTCTCGCCATTCAACTTGAATCGCGGTACAGCAAGGACGAGATCTTTAATTTCTATCTGAACCAAATACCCTACGGTTCGAACGCTTATGGTGTAGAAGCGGCCTCCGTCACCTTCTTCAACAAACCGGCGAAGGACTTGTCGTTGGGTGAGGCGGCAATAATCGCAAGCCTTCCTAAAGCCCCGAGTTATTTCTCACCTTGGGGTAGCCATACCGACGAACTTTTTGAGAGACGCGATTATGTTCTCCGGAGGATGGTTGAATTGGGTTATATTTCCACCGAGGAGGCAAAAAAAGCTTCCGAGGAGAAAATTGTCTTCGCCCCACCCTCACTCGGCACCATTAAGGCGCCTCACTTCTCCTTAGCGGTTAAGGATTATCTGATCGAAAAATATGGCGAAGAAGAAGTAATGAACGGTGGTCTCCGAGTCAAAACGACACTCGACTGGGAAATGCAGCAGGTCGCCGAGAAAGTCGTCCTTGAAGGAGCTAAAAGGAACGGCGAGCTCTACTATGGTGAGAATGCCGCTTTAGTCGCCGAAGATCCTAAGACGGGTCAGGTTCTCGCTTTGGTTGGTTCTCGTGATTGGTTTTCATCGTCGTCCCTGCCCGAAGGATGCATACCGCCGCTCGAATGCCGTTTTGAACCTAAATTCAACGTGGCCACTCAAGGCCTCCGCCAACCGGGCTCGGCTCTAAAACCATTCGCCTATCTCACAGCTTTGAACAAAGGTTATCCGTCGAAGACGGTTTTGATCGACGCCCCAACCGAATTCGTTTCCAACGATCCCAATTGTCCGCCCACCGTGACACCGGAATCTGACGCCAACCCCGATTGCTTCAATCCGGAGAATTTTGACGGCTTTTTTAGAGGACCGGTTAGTTTTGAAGAAGCGTTAGCTCAATCCATTAATGTTCCTTCGGTCAAAGTCCTCTATCTTGCCGGTTTTGATGAAGTTCTAAAAACCCTGCATTCATTCGGTATTACAACTCTGAACGAGCGGGCGCGTTACGGCCTTTCGCTCATATTGGGCGGTGGCGAGGTCAAACTATTTGATCTTGTTAACGCCTACGCCACTCTTGCCTCCGAAGGGGTGCGACACACCCAATCACTCGTCCTTGAAGTGAAAGATAGTAAGGGTAGGGTTTTGGATTCGTGGAGTGATAAATCGGAGCGGGTTATGGAGGCTGATCCCGTGCGGACAATTAATCAAATTCTCTCGGATGTGAATCTAAGAAGCGGACTCTTCCAGTCTAGTCTCGGTCTCACTATTTTCCCCGACCACGAAGTGGCTCTAAAGACCGGCACCACCAATGATTACCGCGATGCATGGGCGGTAGGTTATACCCCCTCTCTCGCGGTCGGAGTTTGGGCCGGCAACAACAACAATGAACCGATGCAACGTCGCGGTTCAAGTATCCTTGCAGCCGTTCCTATTTGGAGTGCTTTCTTAAAAGAGGTTATTAATAAACTCCCGAGTGAGACGTTCACAAAACCCGCCCCAGCTACCCAGATATCAAAACCAATGTTGAACGGCGAAGCTTTCTACCGACCGATTGTGAACGGTAGGGTGTTGCCCCAATTCCACTCCATTCTGTACTACGTGTCCAAAAAGGATCCGCTTGGCCAACCCCCAACCACTCCTGATGAAGACCCTCAATTCGCAAACTGGGAAATTGGGGTCACAAATTGGGCGCGAGCAAATATTCCCGATTTTTATCTTTACAATAAACCTCTTCCTTCGAATGTGTCATTTCTGGACGGCGCTTTTCCGGGAAGTGGTTCCGGCAATATAACTATAACCAATGTTTCGCCACCAAACGGCAGTTTTGTGAATTCTCCCGTCAGAATTTCTGCTGATATTAGGGCGGTTCGGGGTTTAAGCCGTTTTGAGGTTTTTTTCAACCGCCAAAAAACGACTGTTCAAAGTGTTTCAGGGAACTATTATCGATTTGATTACATACTGACTGCTCCTCTTGGTTCACAGAACCTTGTGGAAATAAAAGCTGTGGACGTTTCGGGGGAGGAATACAAAACCATTCTCATTCTCTTCCATTAACGGTGGGGGGTTAAGATTTCACCGGCATCACAATATAAAGCATGTTTGGATCGCTTAGGCTTCTTAATGAAACTGGGCGGCCGGGCTCGTTTACACCCATAATCACTTCTTCCCCTTCCCAGATTTTTAGGCCGTCCATCAGATACCGCCAATTGAAACTTAAGGAGAATTTTTCACCGGACAGTTTTATTGGAATCTTATAACGATTCTCACCCAAAGAACTGTCGGTTGCTGAAACCTCAATAAACTTGTTGTTCTCACCGACTTTAAGTGAAATGTCGTTCGCCCGACCCGAAAAAATCTTCGTTATTTTCACCGCATTCATCAACTCTTCCCGGCTTGCCACCGCTTCGGATTTGGCGGTCTTTGGGACAATCGCCTGATAGTCGGGGAAGGTACCGTCTATGAGGCGCGAAATTAAGTTCTCGTTCTCGGTTTGGAAAAGGATTTGGTTTGACTCGACAAAAACCAAAACCTCTCCACCATTCTTGTTGGTCAAACTTCTCACTACTTCCGTCGCCGCTTTTAAAGGAACAATAACCGAAAGTTCTTTGATGTTTGTCTCAAAATCGCCGGGGTTTAGAGTTATCTCCACAAGACGAAAACTATCGGTGGCAACAAACTTCAACTTCTGGTCGTTAAGGCTTACAAGAACACCGCTTATCTCCGGTCTCACATCGGAGTACTGAGCGGCAATAATAGCTCGGGAAATGGTATTTTTGAGAGTGTTTAGGCCGATTTTTATCGATTTTTTTCTATCTTGAATTGAAGGAATAATGGGGAAATCTTTAGGGTCCTGAACGCGAATAACCGCTTCATAATTATCAGTGGTCACTATTAAGTTTTTATCGTCTTTTTCAAGGGTTACCCTCTCAGAACTGAGATTTTTCACGATATTACTGAACACCGAAAAAATAACCGTAAGCGACCCCCCTTCAACTATTTTCCCGGGAACTATGTATTTTACCGCTATTTCTAAATTCGTCGAAGTTAGTGTTATTTTATTGTCTTCGGCAGAAATTAGAATATTCTTTAGGATTGGTAAATTTGTATTATCACCAACCGAACCTTCCACAGCGTTCAGTGCGTCTACTAAGTTGTTTTTTAATATTATTAGTTTCATTAAATAGGAGCGGTAGTAGTTTGTGTTGATAAGTGGAAAAGTTAGAAATTGTTAATTGGCAACTGGTGTTTTAGATTTTGTTGGTGGGGAAAAAACTTGGGAAAGTATTTATAAATTGTTGATAAAAATTATTGATTGTTAATTACTAACTAATATTTACCACACTTATCCCCCGTTTTTATACAACCTTTCTTTAATAAGCATGATCTTTTGGTTTAGTGAGGGGTTTTGGTTAATATCTTTGGTAATTTTTTCGCAGGCGTGGATTGCAGTTGTGTGGTCGCGGTTACCCAACTTCTCGCCGATGTGAGGGTACGACAACTTTAGGATGTCACGGAGAAGGTACATACAAATCTGCCTCGGTTCAACAACCTCGCTCTTACGGCTCCGACCGGTCAAATCACTTGCCGACACCTCAAAGAACTCGGCGACGGCATTTACAACATTACCAACCGTGATGTTTTTAGCCGCGAGTTGGGTAGTTTCGCTTATTATCTCGTCTAGTTTCTTCGCGTCTATTTTCTCGTTCTTGTACTGTTCGTAAAAGACGACTTTATTTAAAACCCCCTCCAATTCCCGAATGTTCCGCTGGACCTTAGTGGCAATTGATTCCAAGGTTTTTTCTTCAACCACCCAACCGTGATCTTGGACTTTGGTTCTTAAGATAGCGAGCCGCATCTCATAATCCGGATAGCCTATATCCACTATCATCCCTCCCTCAAAACGCGACCTCAAACGTTCTTCAAGGGTGGGAATTGCCGCCGGCGGCCGGTCGGAGGAAATTATTATCTGCTTGGAATTCTCATGAAGGACGTTAAAGGTGTAGAAGAATTCCTGCTCGGTTGAAGCCTTACCGCCGATGAATTGGATATCATCGATTATAAGGACATCAGTATCCCGGTATTTTCTTTTCATATCTTCCATCCGTTTGTTGCGAATGGCCCAAACAACATCGTTTATGAACTTTTCTGAGGAAACATATAAAACATTTTTGGAACCATGGTTTTTGACGATTTCATTCCCCCCAGCTTGGATAAGGTGTGTTTTACCCAAACCCACACCGCCGTAAACAAAGAGAGGGTTGTATTTCCGACCCACGTCTTTTGTTACCGCCTGAATCGCGGCGTAAGCCAATTCATTCGATGACCCAACAACAAACGAATCCAAAGTGTACTTGGGATTCAAATTGGTTTTGGGATCCACTCTTGTTTCCAAAAGCGTCGGCTGGGGAACCGAAGGACTTTTTGTGCCGCGCGGTTTCTTCAGTTGGTTCAGTTGGGTAGTTTGATTGGTGTGGTTCACAACCACATAATCAATGTTCTTAATGGAACCATCAATGTTGCGGAGAGAACCAAGGATTATCTTGTGATAACGGTTGCGGACCCATTCTTTAGCGAAATTATTAGGGAGTCCAACAAGCGCCGTCCCCTCCTTCTCATCTTTATTGAGGAGTTCGCTTTGTTTTAACCAAGTCAGGAAATTCGGCCTAGATATCTGGAGTTCTATCTCGCCCAACACTGTTTGCCAAATTTCTTTCGGGTCCATGAGATTTGTCTCGGTTCTACTATGATAAGGAATTATCGTTCCGTTGCAACATTGATGCAAAAAGAGATTTGTGTTTTAATTGTGAATAAGTTGTGGAGCGAGACAAGGTCGGCTTGCAATAATTTTTCAAAGATAGTTTCATTAACCCATGCCCAAAAGAACGTATCAACCGAATAAAAGGAAAAGAAAATCTACTCACGGATTCCTCTCAAGGCAAAGTAAACCAAGCGGCCGATCCGTTTTAAGGCGGAGGCGCCGGAAAGGCAGGAAACAACTCGCCGTCTGAGAGATGCCACCCCTCATCATTGTTAGGAGGAGATTTCAAGGAGTCTCGGGCGGACGTTTGGTTATATCAATTGGGAAAGGCGTCGCGAGGAAAGCAGTCACAAGGAACCTTCTGAAACGGCGGATCAGGGCGGTAATGAGACCAATTTTAAAGGAAAAAGAAGGTTATTTTTCGGTTATTGCGAGACCAGGAGCAGCCGAAGCCACCTTCGCCGATATTAAGAGAGAGATTTTGGAGAGCATAAAATGAGCGAAATCTTCAATACGTACCTTTATGAACCACTCCTCGCGGTTTTGGTTTTTATCTACCAAAATATCGCTTTTCACGACCTCGGCGTTTCCATAATTCTTTTAACCTTCTTGGTTCGGCTTGTTCTTTTCCCTTTATTTTACAAGAGCGCCAAAGATCAGAGTTTGATGCAACGGCTTCAACCTCATATCCAGAAAATTCAACTTGATCATAAGGACAATAAAGAACAGCAGGCCAGAGCGCTCATGGACCTATATAAAAAACATCGCCTAAACCCCTTTTCTGGTTTTCTTTTACTTCTTATCCAACTACCGATCTTAATCGCTCTCTACCAGATTTTCTTGAAGGAAATTGGCAATAACATTTTCACGGCGCACGATTTCCTTGGAATTCTCGATCTCGGATCAAAGAGTGTTCTACTCGCTGTTGTTGCCGCTCTTCTGCAATATCTCTTGGGAAAGATGACAATGGGCGCGCAGCCGAAAAGTGAGCGCAGCGGACAAATGTTCTTTCAAATGAAGATGATGGTGTATGTGGCGCCGGCCTTTACATTTGTTATCCTCTTAAATTTTCCTGCGGCGCTTGGAATCTACTGGTCGGCCTCGACCTTGTTTTCTCTCTTACAGCAGGTTATTATCAATAAAAAATTGCCGAAACTAACCCATGACCGAGAATCTGATTCAAAAAACAAAGAAAATGGTGGCCCTAATGGGTTTCGAGGAACCGCGGGTGGAGCTTGACGCGGAACACCGCAAGATCTCCCTTTTCATTGATGACGATCTCATTCAATCAAGAGTGGCGGTTGTTTTGCCAGCGATTGAGCATATTCTGAATTTGATGGTAAAAGGCGAGAATAACGGCCCCTATGTTGTCGATTTAAATTACTATCGCAAAGAGCGAGAACGGCTGATCACCGAGCTCGCGCGAGCTGCCGCTCACAAAGCGATGCTTACCAAATCCGATGTGGAACTCCCCCCAATGAACGCCTACGAGCGCCGGCTGATCCATATGGAGATAACTACCCACCCGGAACTAACAACTGAGAGCGTAGGCCTCAATAAGGAACGTCGGGTGATAATCAAACACATCTCTTAAATCACGGTAGCGTCACCGAGTAGAGTCGGTTATCAAACCTATTCACGAAATAAACATTTCCCCCCGCCAGCGTAGGTTTTTCACCATCAACCAACTGAAGGTTATTTTCACCACTTCTAAAGACTCTGCTGTAACGACCTTCGCCCAGCGGGTCTATCTCAAATAAATCATCGACAGTGTATATTTTCCCCACAAGATAGTCATCCGGCAACTCGGCGTCGGGAGGCCAAACTATTGGTTCAAAACAATATATTGCCGCACCCTCACCAAAACCGCATTTTTGCGGAAGAGTGTTTAATGGAGACTCCATTGTTGGTGCGAGCTCAGGAGTTAGAATATCCAAACCATTATCAGAAGAATATTTAAGAAAAAAATCCTTCTGCGGCGAGGCGTAAAGTGAAAGACCTTTTTCTCCTGATATCATAAGATTTAAGTTTTGAGTTAAGATATTGAATTGCCATAACCTACCTTGATAATCAGCCGAAGTTTTCTCGACGATAAGAATCTTGTCCGGCGGGTTAAAGATGAGACGAATATCCTTAAACCCAAAATCACCCAACAAGATTTTGTTAGCGGGCGGTGTTTTGGTCAGATCGACTTCAACCAAATCTGTTTTACCGCTATTTTTTACCAATGCGACTAACTTGTCATCGCTTGCCCCCCAAGAAGCAACCAATATTTCGGAAGGTA
Organism: Minisyncoccota bacterium; assembly: GCA_035573955.1. Classification (GTDB taxonomy): domain Bacteria; phylum Patescibacteriota; class Minisyncoccia; order UBA6257; family GWB1-50-10; genus GWB1-50-10. The sequence continues at coordinate 17,545 of DATLZO010000018.1, read as the reverse complement.
GTGGCCGCCAGACTTTATCAAAGATGTCAAAAATTCCCCACTGGGGCGAGAGAGGATCGCTAAAAGCAACGAGAATTTTTCTTGTAGACGGACTTGTTTCGGAGGAATTTATCGCGCTCACGTTCTGTTTTGAGACCTCCAAATCGGGACCGTCTTTGGCGATAAGGATATTGCCCGAATAATTTATGTAGTAAATTTCTCCGGTTTCTTCAACCAACCAAAAATCGGTGACTTCCTGGTCGGATAACCTCTTAAGAGTTGGTCCAGCGGATGTTTTCGTAACATCACCGCCGTCTAAAGGATTTTCCGGAAAACCGTTTGCTGGCAGAAAATCATCACCCTCTTGTGTGCCGGCAATCTTTTTCCAAATCAGGTAGAAACCAAGACTTAAGATAATCACAATGATTACCGATAATATTAGTTTTTTTTGAACAGATTTCATAGCTGATTACTTTGGATTTTCCACATGAATGTGAAAACCAGTTGTTGTCTGAAATGTCCGTCGTTCGACGCCCGTTAATCCCTGTATGGGATTGGTTGGGGGATTCAAATCCCTGCAGTAGTTGTCCGGAAGAGCTTCTATGTAAATTCTATTAAATTGCCTGGCCGCCGCCGTGGCTATGAGGCGAATCTCATTGCAGAAACCCGCGTCCGTCGGGGAAGGGAATGTTGGGAAGTTTGTTCCGCCCCGGCCGAAGTCAAAACCGCGACCGTTGTAGTGGGAGAGGGAGGAATGCCGTACGGCGGGCGGGAAGGCTTCCGTTACCCTCCATACTCCCGGTCCGTCTGAACCCAACCGGATTGAAGGGAAATCCCTTAATTCTTCAATGAAATCCTTAAAGGCATCCAAGGTATCCTCTTCTAGGAAGCACCTTGCCAAAGTGCCGGGACAAGCTCCTGTTTTGACAGGATAGTCGGCCGTATTTAGAACTTTGCAATTCCAACAAGCGCAGGGGTATCGCGGGGAAGGGGAAAGGGTTTCACCTGCGGCATTAGTATCCGGAACGTTATCACACGCCGATGTTCTTGAATCCAAAGAGGTACAAACCGCGTCACTTGTCAGATCAAAAGGACAAGCTTCATTATTTTCATTAAAAAAACAACCGGTTTGGCCTTCAGTCGGACAAGTGGTTGTAGCGGCTCCTGCGGCCAGCTCGTACGTTAATATTCTTACTTGCCTCGCTTCCCTTGTTGTTCTTTCCAATTCGCTCAAGTTCACTAACCGCGGGTTGATGGTCCTCAAAATCAGGTAGGAGCCTAAAAGGAGCGCTACACCCCAGAGGGCGGAAGTGATGTAGTCGCGGCCTTCCCGCTGTTTGTCGGGGTTACCGGCCGAAACGGAGATCATAATTGCCCCGACCACAATCATTCCGACCGCAAGCACTCCGGCGATACCGACGCTGAACATGTAGATTCTTTTGATATAGGAGGCAATACTGCCACTAATTTGCTCATCAGAAGGACAATTACCTCCAACCTCTCCGCCGATGCAAGGCGGCGTGTAATTGAGGTCAAATTCCAATCCTCTGGCTTGGTTAACGTTGCCTAAGAAACCGACGAACGCGATTGTCAAAATAAACAGACATATTTTGGAAATGTTTCTTTTCATTTTTAAGGCATTTTAATTTGGACGGTCTCACTGGCCGATTCCAGTATATTGGTCCTGTTTTGAATAAGCGATGTTATTCTTATCGATTTTTGGGATTCGCTCTGCGGCGAACCAACATTCAAGGTCAGTTGATTAGAGGAAGGACCGACTATTTTCTCGTCGTTTATTTCCCACGAGAAATTAAGTCCATCAAGAGAACTGACATTAAAGAAATAGGGTATTGCGACGAGATTTATTTTACCCCCCGGCTCGACGGTGTTTTTGGCAAGGCCGGTTTTTACCACCACCCGCGGCCGTTCCACCGGAATTCGAACCGCTTTTTCAAAAGACTCGTTTTCAAATTTGACCGTCAAACGGAGAAGGTGGCTATCACCAGCGGGCTTTTTCGCTGTAAACGATGTTTCTTTCAATCCTTCGCCCCGACCCAGAAGTTTTTCGTCGAGAAGCCAGGTGAAATTTGATTTTTTCAAGTCAAGTAATTTTCCGTTTTTTAAAACTTCAGCCGCGACCGCAACCGGCGTTCTCGGCGTTACCGCCGCCTTGCCTTTGTAGTCGGCCGGATAGAAGTTTATGGCTTGCCAGGTAATAATGACTTGGGTCGGCGACTGAGCGCGGGCAGTTGATAACCAATAACCAACAGCCAATACCGTGACAATAATTGTTAGGAGTTGTGAAAATTTTCTCATGCCGCTTTCTTTAATATTTTAACTGCGGTTCCGGCCGACGGTTTGATTTTCCCTACGACGGTACCGACAGTTTTAGTAAGTCGAGGATGGTTGAATGTGAAAGTATTAATGGCGAAAGCTACGGTGAGGGTCGGGAGCCACGGCAGGATGTTGGCGCCTAACTGCGCCCCCATTTTCCCAAAATTAAAGGCGCTTGAATCGCCCTTCATACTAAACCACCAGGCGCTCGTGAAAGTCGCCGCGCTTTGGATGACGGGAGTGAAGGCCGGACCCACCACGGTGAAATCTATAAGGAGGCAAATACCATCGGTGAGAAACATCAATCCGCCGATTACTATCATCTCACTCTCGCTGATTTTATTGTTCTTGTCCTCCATATCCTTATTTTAACCCCTTTTGTTCCAGTATCTGCTCCGGGTTGGTGGTAATGATCTGGTCCTCGGTGTAGGAAGCAATGACTTTAATGGCCACATGCTTTAATCCTGCAAAGAAAAGCCCCTCGCCGACTGCCGATTCCAGAAGAAAAGTTTTCTCACCCTCGGTCAAGTTAAAAGCCTGGGCCACCGAGTTTATCGAAGTTGGCGACTGCTTCATCAGCAGTTGGAGCGAGGAGTTGGTGACAATGGGCCGGCCGTAATCGGATCTCAAGAAATCTTCCACGTCTTGGGTAATAGTAGTGACGCCCAGAAAGTACTTTCTCGCCCTTTTCACGAGACCGAAAAGGAAAGATGCCGAATCCTTGTATTTCATCATCCACCAAGCCTCATCGATTATAAGGAGTCGCCGCCTAAGTTCTCCTCTCACCAGATTCCAGACGAAATTGAGGACGATATACATTGCAATTGGCCGCAGTTCTTCCTCCAGATCCCGGATGGAAAAGACGATCAGGCGGTTCTTGATATCAACGTTCGTCGGCGCGTTGGTAAAACCGGCGTAGGAACCATGAGTAAATTTATCGAGCCGGTTTCCGAGCGTCCGACCGCCCTCGGTGTTTTGAAGAATGGTCTGGAGATCTTCAAGGAGCAGCGGGCGGAGCTCCACAATCTTGCCGAAATTTTCGGCGGTGATGTCGCGCGAGGCATAGGTTTCGGTGATAACACGGTCCAAAATGGCGTCTTCCTCGGGCGTCACTTCCCCGAGCATGAGTTTTACGAGACCGGCGAGGTTCAAGATGTGCGATTTGAAGACGTCAGCCGGCTCCTCGCCTTGCGGGATGATGGGGATATCAAAGGGATTAACGTGGTTCTGGGAGGTGAGAGATATCCGGAAGTAACTCCCCCCCACGGCGTTCGCTAGGTTCTCGTACTCATTCTCGGGGTCAATGACGATAACGTTCGTGCCCATCATTAATGATCGAATTATCTCGAGTTTTGTGGTGTATGATTTGCCGCTGCCGGATTTAGCGAAAACGACGCTGTTTGCGTTCTCGAGAGAAAAGCGGTCGAAGATGACGAGAGAATTGTTGTGGAGGTTCACGCCGTAGAGGATGCCCTTGTCAGAGGTGAGATCCGGCGAGATGAAAGGGAAAAGCGACGAGGTGGGGCTCGAATTCAATGGGGTCCGGACACCAAGGCTGTCTTGGGCGATGGGAAGCACCGAATTGAAGCCTTCGAGATGCCGGAAGAGAGCAGGTTTTATGTAGACCAACTTGCTCTCGAGGAGATTTTCCAGTGTTTTCTCAAGTTTATTCAAGTTCTCCAGATTCGAGCTGTAGATAGTTATATAAACGCCGACTTCGAAAAGTTTTTCCCGAGCTTGTTGGAGGGCGTCGCGGAGGTTCTCGATATCCTGATAGGCTGTTTCGAGTATCGGGTCGCGCACAAGCCCTTTCTCCTGTTTCTCGGCAATTTCCGCTTCCACTTGTGCCACTTTCTTTCGGAGGTTTTTTAAGGCGAGTGCCGTGTCCATCGGATGGATGATAATTGAAATATCCATCATCTCGGCGAGATTGATGACCGGCGAGAACCAGCCGCTCGCGACGTAACGAGGGTAAGTGAAGACGAAAAAAGTCTTCGCGAAATAGTCACCGATTTTCAGGTAGTTGGAATTTACCTCCATCCCGGCCGGTGCGATGACGTTCGGGATATCTTCCTCGCCCGGCGTGTAGGGTTTGGTAATTTTTATCTTGTCGGTATCGTATTCCATTTTATTTTTTTGCTATCTCCAGATCTTTTTTCTCTACGAGTTGGGGGTTGTAAAGGTTGTAGAAGAGTTCAATTAATTCCTCGTCTTCGAGAGCCGTTGCCCGGAGGCCTATTTGCTCAAGACCGCTAACGACTTCATTTGCGCGTTGTTCCAATTCCTCGATATTTTTTCTATCTCTTTCTTCTTTGGCTGTCTCCTCTTTTTTTGTCGGCGCCTTCTTAAAAAGGCCAAGTAAGCCCTTGGCTTGGGCGGCAACGGTGATCGGGTCGTATGGGACGACCACAAAGAAATCTTTGCTGATGATAGAATTTTCTTCAACGAACGCCCTGATAAACTCGGCATAGTCTTCGATTTGGACTTTGAGCAGCTCGTTTTGTTCTTCCTCTTTCCGCGCCCTCAATTTTTCGAGGTATTCATTGATGTTGATTTTTCGCGAGTGAATGAAGAACTGGACGCCGAAATCGAGCGTGTTCAAAAAATTCTGGAAGCTTTGGAGAATGAGGTTTTGTTCGGCCTCGGATTTGAGGTCGAAATTGATGCCACCTACTATCAGCACCTTGCGCAGGCCACCCCTCTTGAGGTAAACCACGCCGTTTTTGATATCGGCGACCTCTACGAATTTTTGTGTTGGTAATGAAACCTCCGGCATTTTAATAATCTTATTAGTAATTGACTCGTTTGGCTACTTCTTTTTCCCCCGTTAATCGGGTTACGACCTGGAATTGTTCCCCTTCTTCCTCGCGCAGCTTCTTCGGAGAGAATATCTTGCCGGTCGCGATGTTTTGGGCGATCGATTTCAATTTTTGTTGGAAACCTATCCGGTTTCTAATCTCCTCCAGTTTTTCCAATTCGGATAGGTCGGTTTTATCGATTTTCACTGCCCGTTGCCAGGTGTAAGTTCGCGGATTCCAAACATATAAGAAGCCTGCTTTCAAGACCTGCGGCAGGCTTTGGCCGTTTATTTTCACGAACGCGAGACCGATTGCAATAATGAACATGACGGCGCTTATCATGAACCAGAAAAGAAAGTTGAAGATGTAATAAGAAATAAAACTTAGGGCGCCGGCAACCGCCATATATAGGAACTGCTCGAGCGTGAGGGGCCCGACTATTCTTGCCTTTTGTTCTATGAATTGGGGGACTTGGAAGGTTGACATTGTTACTGTCTTAGGTCAACGATGTTACCTTCTATTTTAGGTTCGGGTTTAGGCTCCGGTGAGTTTTTCGGCGGCCCCGGATCGGTTTCTATCGGTAACCTCGTTGTTTCCGCGACGGGTTTTATCGGAACCTCCTTCGCCGGTTCTTCCTCGGGTATTGGTATTATGACTCCGGCGGGTTTTCGGTCGAAGGTTTCCAGGTTTATTATTTCGTCACCCGCTTTCTGGAAAGGAGTAAGGGGGGTTCGGAGCTCGCTGTAATGGACGACTTTTTTCTCTTCTTTTTTGACATGCAGCTCCTTCGAGCGGCTTGTCGGTCCTTCCACCCGGACCTTTACTGGTTCGGAGGGAGCGGATTTGGATTCCTTTCCGAAAAAACCGAACGGGAACTCCAAGCCTTTGAAAGATTTTTTCTCCGTTTGCACCGGCGCGGGCATGCTATCCTCTTTGTGGATGATGAGCGGCGCTCCTTCGATTGGAGGTTCTTTTTCTCTTACTTCAATTTTTATTGCTGTTTTAATTCCCTCCTGGCCGATCTTTTCCAATGGTGTTTTTTCATCCGCGATAAATTCTTTTTTTTCTGGTACCGGAACAAATTCTTTTGTTTCAAACCTACTTACCGGTTCGTATACTCTTTCTAAATCTCTTTTTATAGGTTCAAAGATCGCTGCTTTTAAATCTTCAGTGAGTTGCCGCGAATGAACCTGATTTAAGGGAAGGTTTTCGCTTATCTCGTGAGCAAGATCTTCTAAAGAGACAAAACCCAAGAGCACAAGCCCCGTTAGTTGGCTGAGGGTCGTGGTTCTTTCTTCGTCGAGAAAATGCTCACGCGCTATTCTTTGGACCGTTTTTTGGGTGTTTTCGGAATTCAAAAGAACCTCGATTGTTTTCGGCACTGATTGTGCTCTCTCTCTTATTTTTTTCTCGTCTATTAAGAAATAATCGATCATAGGTTAATTTGCCTTTCACCGTGTTGTTCTCTTTCTGTATCAATTTCCTGTAAGGGTGATTTCGGTTGTGGTGTTGTAGCTGGTTTGCTATCTCCTTCTTCTTCACCCCCCTCTTCTTCGGGCAAATCGATTTCCACGTCTTCTCCAGATGCTGTTTTGCCTCTCGCCTTCTTGCTGGGTTTTTTCCATAGTCCGGAGCCGGTCAAGGCGCCTTTCAGCATGAAACCAGCAAGTGTTGTTGGTTTTCCTTTAGCTTTAGGACCTTGGGCTAGAGTGGCTAATCCGCCCGCTAGGCCTTGGAGCGGGGCTCTAAATGGTGCGGATGCGTATCTTGCAAATTTACCCTGAGGTTTCCAGTTGCTGAATTTTTGTAGGCCTGTAGCCGCTTTTGAGACAAAACCGGCGGCTCTACTACCCTTGAAAGCCGCTCCAGTCCTGTAACTGGCCCAATCCTTTACTCCACTAAGCATACTAGTTGCTCCTTTGACAGCTGCCGTAGCTCCAGTAATCCCCATTTTCTGCGCGGCAATTAAACCGCCGAGCAGGATGCCCACAAGAACCGTCATTTGGGCGCCAGTTGAGGCGACTGTCGCCACTATTCCCGTGATGCCGCCGAAGATATTTCCGGCGTTGTAGATTGGATCCGTCTGCCTCAAACCCTCCGCGCTAAGCAAGGCGAGATAGATGAAAAATGAAATTGCCGGCGCAAAGAAAACCCACTGGAAAAATTTATCCCACCATTTTTTCCACTGCCCTTCCAGGGCGGGAATCACCCAAAAAAGCCAGACGATCGGCGAGAGGATAATAAGGAACGTGAGCCATAAATATCTTAAAAAGAGCATTGCGGCGGTGGCAAACATTGTGAGAGCTCCCAAAGCCGTGAAAACAACCACGAAAACCAAGGAAGCGGAACTGACGGCCAGCGCTTCCAACGGGTTTGGTCCACGAATGTCGGCGTCTCTGGCATCGGACGGAGGAGGGGTAAAAAATTTTTGGGGGTTGAAGGCGCCGGCAAGAGTGGAAGCAATTTCGGCAGGATTGGTCGAAATTTTTTGGAAGAAAAATTTTGTGAGAACGTGGGAGAAATCAATGAAGATGCCGGCGATTGTCAAACTGAAGTTCACGAGAATCGCCGCCGCGATGAGTTTCGTCAGTATTTTTTTGTTGCCGTAGGATTCGTAGCGGATGATGGTGGCGATGGCTATCACTATTATCATCAAGACGAAGCCGAGATTAGCCATATCCCGCACAATTTTCCACCCGATTGTGAGGAGAGTGTTTTCGGGCGACATTAATCTGAAGTTCATTTCCAAACCGATCCTGGTAAAGAAAGCGCCGAGGGCAAAGAACAGGCCGCCGATAAAGCTGAAAATCCAGGCGGCGACGTAGAACAGTTTTCCAACGGCAGTGGCAGTAAAATCGATTAGAGAGTTAACAACACTACGCGCAAGAGACCCTGCTTGTGCGTGAGTTTGAAAAGGTACCAATAAAAAGATAATCGCGACCGTTCCCCACAAGACCAGTTTCTTGTTAATCTTCATGATCAAGGACAACTTCCGGGAGAGGGCGTAGAACTCTGGCAGCTTGAAAGTAGCGCCCGGGTATTCTCGACCTCGGTTTGGATTTCTTCAACTAGGGAGACAGAATCATTGATAATAGCCGAAGCTTCTTGGAGAAGATTAGTCGCCTGGGTGGCGAGAGCGTCGGCGTTTGAGGTGTTGAGGTTTTGGATTTGCGGAATAAGAGCGGAGATTCTATTCATTAAGGGATCGATTTCTTCAAGTTTTTCGTCAACCAATCCCTTTGTCGAACTCGCTCTTTGGTTCAAGGCCGTAAGCGTCGCGTCAGTGTAACTCTCGCAGGTTGTCGGGTGGAGAGTCCGGTTTTGCGCTCCGCCGGTCGTGTTGTCGCACCACGTTTTGAAAAGCCCGCCAAGGAGCTCAAGTTCGTCGAACGCTTCTTTCACATCCTGGTAATTAGTTCTTGCTCCTTCAAGGCGGGTTAAGGTATCCGAAAGATTATTAAGAATGCTCGTCCTTGTTTGGCCCAAACGCTGATTTTCCGAATCGCTGGTGTAACCTCTTCCCGCCTCCCTCAAATTACCAGGCAGGTCTTCCTCGCTCGAGAAACCCCGGCTTGTCGCCTGGGTTGTTATTCGCCGCAAGCCGCCAACCCCCTCTCTTATCAACCGGTTGATGCCGGCATCAATTATCGCCGCGGCGTATTCGGTAAGGTCGTCGGCGTTAATAATAAAATTGGAATGAAGACCAAGAGTTTGATTTGTGGTCGCGGCAATCACGTTGCCGGGGGTGGTAACCGTCTGCTTTGTGCATCGCCAGGGAAAACCGGGGTCTAACCGGAAACCGTCGGTTGGCGGAGGCACCAAAGGGTTGCGATAAGGAAAATCATCGTCTACTTCAACAACCACTTCCCCGCCCTCCGGCGTCATGCCGGTCCACTGGAGACACTCCGTTTCACTACGGAAACCCTGGCCGGCAATAGCCTCGGTGCGGGCGGCTTCCTGTGCCGCCGCCCTACGAGTCGAGATTTCATCGAGAGAAAGGATCAATGCGCCGAAATAATTGTTCCGAGGTCGGATAACCTCGTTGTAAGCAATCCAACCTCCTTGGGAAAAATCGTCGTAGAAGTTTTCGATATTATCGACAACATTGCTTAGAGTACAGCTGACCTGTTGGGAAAACGGCGCCGGCTCTTGAAGCTGGAGTAAAAGTCGGGTTCGGAAAGGTTGGCAAAGCGCTCCCGCTCCCAATTCTTGAATGACGTCGCCTGCCGCCGCGTCGGCAGCATCCTCGATAAATCCGCCGAAGTCGGTGACAAACCGGGGTGTGCCCTCGCCCTGAATCCAATTAATGGTTTGATCAACGATCGTGTCTAAAATCCGCTTTTTGAGAATGTTTCTTGCAATAGTTACGGCTAAATCCATTAATCGGTCGACGCACTTCTTCTGCTCCGCTTGTTCGATCCTCCCCTTAACTCCCTCGTCTTTTACTGGCACTCCCCCAAGAATACTGGAAGGATCTACACTGATGTTTCCTGTCAAAGAAGATACATTGATGCCAAAAATTTCCTGGGCGCATTGGGCAAGGACTCTCTCCGATTGAGCCTTTGTTTTGAGAGGAATTGAACCGCTAATGAAAAAGACAATCAGCGCGGCGGCAAGCAGTTTGCCCGAACTGGTTTTAAGATTTGAGCGATTCATATTCTTTTTGAACGGTGAGGTTTATATTGCTCAACTCGTCGGCCATGTTGGCTAAATCGTTTATCCCGAGAAGTGCCCGCGCCGGATCCTCTTTTATCGCGAGAATGGCTTTATAGACGGCTAGCTGATGTTGCCAAGCGTTCACTGCTTGGAGATGGAAAAGACGTATTTCGGAAGGAGCGGCTAAGGCGAGAAGTTTGCCGAGTTGTTCCTGAACCCCGGCAACATATTTTTCAAATTCAGCCGATTCGCTGTTTTCCAGAAATTTCGTTAAGGCGCCGAATTCGGCGTCTATTGTTCTTTTCCTGTCATTGAGAATGTTTCGCAGGGTTTCCAGGTAGGACATCTTGTTTTTGGGGGAATTATCCTGGCTTATTTTAATGTCGCTTATTTCGAACCGCGTCCAAACAAGACCGGTTTTCAGGTAGTTCTGCATTATTTCCTCAAAGGAAGCGTTTGAGGGGATGACAAGCTGGGTTTGGTCGCCTGATTTCTGCGCCCCCGACGGGTTGTTCTGGAGGATTTTTTCCAAATATGCTCTGGCGATCGAGTCAGTCAAGGAATCTCCGTTTGAAGAGGGATTGGAGGGGAAAGGCTGGTTTATCTTTCTGTTTATTTGAAAGGCCAGATTGGGGCTGGTTTCTTTATTAGGGTAAGAGATTTTAAAGCCCTTTTCTTTTTTGCCGGGGGAAGAAACATTTATCATTACGGCCAGAACAATGCCGGTCGCGATTATGGCAAGGGACATGATTTTTTTGTTGAGAAAAATCATTTTCAATTCAACAAGAACTAAGCCTTTCTAAAAACACGGGCTTAGCTTTAATTATAACACTATTTTTCCGGTTTTTACTTAGGAATCGAATCCCCTCCCTTGATAATAGTTTTTTTTGCAGGAATTGTTTTTGATGTTCCAAATAGAATTATCGGAAATGCAGGGACGGGAATGGGAGGAGAGAAAGCGGTGGCGGGAATGTGACAGATAGGCGACATTGGCCCGTAGAGGCCGAGTATCCAACTGCTCGGCGTCGGCGTTCCATAAGGATAACGTTTTGTGCCGGCGGTTACGGCATAAGGACCAACCGGAGAAATTCCCATCGGAATGATGGTAATTGGTCCGGCGCCGGGGCAGACAACGCCGTGGACACTATTGGTGACCACCTTGCCGCCGAAAGGGTTGATAACGCCGATAGCGGAGACTTTTTCTGCCGACGCGAAACCGGCAATGGCGACAAAAATCAAAACGGGAGCGAATAGTCTCATGATTGCAATAATTATAGCACTCGGCTCAGGAGTTTAATGTCTTCAACACTAAGATTTTGCGGCCGGAGGCCGGGATTTACCCCCATTTTTTCGAGAACAGGAAGGATTTCCTCTTTAGGTTTGAAGACGCTTAAATTATTGAGAATTGTTTTCCGCGGCTGCTTAAACAAGATTCTTACTAATTTATAGTAAGAATCTTGAATTTCGAATTTCGAATTTCGAATTTCGAATTTGACGACGGCAGAATCGACATCGGGTTGGGGCTTGAAATCTTTTTTGGAAATGTAATCTATAATTTTTGGCTCGGCCCAGAACCGGACGGCGGCGGCTAGAAGGTTCATGTGCGGGGGTTTGGCGCAAATTCGTTCCGCCACTTCTTTCTGGACTGTGAGAACGCAAGTAGTAATTGGTAATTTGTAATTGGTAATTAGGTCGCCGATGGTTCTCAAAAGTTTTCCGGTGATGTAGTAAGGAATATTCCCCGTAATTTTCAATTTACAATTTACAATTTTCAATTCAGGGAGGATTTTCAGAGCGTCACCATGCACGATTTGGATACTCTTGTGGTTTTTGAATTTTTCTTGCAAACCTCGGGCCAGTTTCTCGTCTTTCTCAATCGCAATCAACCTAAATTCTAAATTCTCTATTCCAGCTACCAACTCTTTCGTCAACTCTCCGTGCCCCGGGCCTATCTCGACGATTGTGTCGCCGTTCGCAATCTCCAAACAAGCTGCAATTTTCCTAAGCTTTTCTCGGTTTTTCAGGAAATATTGGCCCAATCTTCTTGAGTGTGCGCGTTCCATATGGTAGTATCAGAATATTAGTACTCTTTTGGAGCATATCAAACCCGTTCTTTCGGGTTTTCTGAAGACGACTAACTTCTGGTCGTTGTTTTTCGTCTTATCTCTCGCGCTTCTCGGAATCTTCGCTGATCTCGGTCCGAATGGCCGCGCCGAGAGCGATTTACCCTACTCGAGCGGTGGCCCCGACGAACCGGCGGGCGATCTCGGTTTTTTCGTCGGCCGATCGGAGCTTGCCGTTTCGGATGGAATCTTTTCCCGAAGCGGAGAGGAAACGCCCATAGTTTTCGACGGCATCGCCGTTCTCGGCGCCTCCCATCCTCTGAGTAACCTGGTTCAGACCCGTGATGGTCTTCAGAAATACCGGGTCCAGGCCGGCGACACGCTTTCCTCGATCGCCGCCGCCTTCGGTGTGAACGTCCAGACCATAAAGTGGGCGAACCCCGACACGAGGTCAATCCTTAAGGTTGGTGAGGAGCTTGTTATTCTCCCCGTTTCGGGAATTGTTTACACAATCCGTGAAGGCGATTCGCTTGAATCCATCGCGAGCCGATACCGAATAGATCCGCAAACTATCCGGGACTACAATCCGGGAATCCAGAAAATTTTAGACAAGGTTGGGGCGAATATCATTCTTCCTTATGCCAAGCCCATTGAGGGCGGGACATACAAGGAACTCGCGAAGAATTTACCGAATCTCGGAGGTTACTTCATGCTGCCGGCTCGCGGTTGGAACTGGGGCACGCTCCATAATTCTAATGCCGTCGACATTGCCGATCAGTGCGGCAAACCGATATATGCTTCTGCCGAGGGATTGGTGGCAGAAGAATCATCGAATGGTTTTTGGAATCAGGGGTACGGCAATTACATAATCATCGAACATCCGAACGGAACGAAGACGCGCTACGCCCACAACGACCGTAACTTAGTCAGGGTCGGTGACTACGTTTCGCAGGGCGATCCTATCGCGACGATCGGCTCGACCGGCAACACTCACGGGCCGACTGGTTGCCACCTTCACTTCGAGGTTCACGGCGCGAGAAATCCGTTTGCCGTAAGATAGCCACTAGCGATTAGGGTCTAGCCACTAGCGGCTATTGGCTAAACCCTAGACCCTTATTCGTTTTTTAATCTGTACTGGAATGCCTCCGCAAGATGTTCTTTTTTTATTTCCTCGGATTTTTCTAGGTCGGCGATAGTTCGCGAGACCTTGAGAATTCGGTAGTAACCGCGCGGCGAGAGAAATGTCCTTTCCAGGTTATTCTTCAGAAAATCCTCGGCCTCCGCTGAGAGCCGGACGAAAAAATCGGTTTGCTTAGATGTCATCTCCGCATTGGAGAATATCCGTGGGGAAGAGTCGCGGAAACGCTCTTCCTGAACGCGCCTTGCCGCGATAACCTTCTCCCGCATAGATTTTTCCAAGTTTTCGTCCGTTTCTCCGCTCCGGAGTTCCTTGACGGCCAAGCGCGGTACCTCGATTTGGAGGTCAATCCGGTCCATCAATGGCCCGGAAATCCGCTTTTTATAACGCATTATTTCGTTCGCGGTGCACCGGCAGTTCTTTTCGGGATCGTCGAAATATCCGCAGGGGCAGGGATTCATCGCGGCGATGAGTTGGAAGCGGCTTGGGAAAACCAGGCTCTTTTTGGCGCGGGAGACATGGACATAACCGTTCTCGAGCGGCTGGCGGAGACCCTCCAGGGCATCGCGATGGAACTCCGGCATTTCGTCGAGGAAAAGCACGCCGCGGTGGGCAAGGCTGATCTCGCCGGGGCGCGGGTTTGTACCGCCGCCGATTAGTGACACAAGCGATGAAGAATGATGAGGTGCTCGGAAGGGTCTCGCGTTCAAAAAAGATGAGCCCGCAGTGAGTCCCACGGCGCTCCAGATCCGCGTCGCCTCCATTGCTTCGTGGAGACTTGGTGGCGGCAGGAGCGAAGCAAGCGCCTCGGCAAGCATCGTCTTACCGGTTCCGGGCGGCCCGCTCATCAATAGGTTATGGCCGCCGGAAGCTGCGACTAGAAGAGCGCGTTTTGCGAAAGTTTGACCTTTTATCTCCCCGACTTTTTGGAGAGACCGGGGATAGCCGAATTTCACTTGCGTTTGCGGTTGCGGTTCGATCAGTGAGATTTTCTCCAGATGCTCGACGAGTTGTTTTAGAGACCTTACGGGGATTATCTTCAGGTTGCCTACGACGGCCGCTTCGGCCGCATTTATCTCCGGCAGGAACATTTCCTTGAATCCCCTGTCCTTGGCGAATGTGGCTATGTTTAGTGAACCATTTATGGGTCGGAGGTCTCCGTCAAGCGATAGTTCACCAACAAAAAGCTTATCGCTGGTGTCGAAACTTTTCAGTTGGCCGCTTGCGAGGAGATACGCAATTGCAATCGGCAGATCGAAGCGCGAGCCGGCCTTTTTTACGTCAGCTGGCGCGAGGTTCACAGTAACGCGGCGATTCTCTTTGGAAGGCGGTTTGATGCCGCTGTTTTTGAGCGCCGAGTTCACTCTTTCTTTCGCCTCTTTCACGGCAGTGTCGGCAAGGCCGACGATATTGAAAGAATGAAGGCCGACGTTCAAGTCAGCCTCCACTTCGACGGGTTCAGCGTCTATTCCATCTAGTTCGGCGGAATAAATTCGCGCGACTTCTCCCACGTCAGCCTAATTTACAATGTTTGCAGAGCGATGATTCCGGTGCCGCCTCGAGCACTTCGGTTTCAATGTCCATGCCGCATTTCTCGCACTTGCCGTAGGTTCCTTTTCTAATGCGCTCAAGCGCCGTTTCAATTGCCTCCAATTTGTCCTCGAGCGGTTTTTTCAAACCCAAAAACTTTGTCATCTCTTCGGTTTCATCCGCTTCCTCATCGAGATGGTCGGTATCGTCGCCAAAATCCAGATCGGCCTTCATTTTCCCGATATTGTCCAGAATCTCCTTTTTTTCCGTTTGCAGTCGTGCCTCAAATTTCTCTAACTGCTCTTTGGTTAATGGCATAACGGATTAATTATAGTTGTTCTCAAATATTTTGGTAGTGTTTTGTAGTAAAATTTTCTCCAGATTTTGTCAAGGTTATAAGATCAAGACGCCAACCTAGTTTATTTACTAATTCCGGTCGATGACCAGCATAGAGCAAAGCTGCTTTTTTGAACTTGCGGATTTTCGCGTTGGTCATCTGGTCCTCGGCAGTAATACCAGAAGTGTTTGTATTATTTACCGTTTTCACCTCCACAAAAACCAGCGTACCGTCTTTATATTTTGCGACAATATCGATTTCGCCCCACGCTTTCCTGAAATTCCGATCAATTATGCGGTAGTCGTTCTCCACTAAATATTCACACGCCCTATCTTCACCCCACGCGCCTAATTCCGATTTTTTGGTCATGAAATAAGTTAAAATCCATCATAATTATACTACATGCCAAATTGCCTTATGGCCACATTCGCAACTTAGTGAATGGAGGAAGAATTTTCACGTTCTCCACCAGACTCGCGAAAATGCTGGAAGGCTCCATCTAGGATAAGGAATTAAAATCCGGCTTTTGCTTTTCAAATACGCGAGATACGAGAGAGGCAAAGGATTAATAAGGTTGGTAAAGATTTATAACTATGCTCAAGGAATATAAGCGTCTTAGAAGTAAGCTACAAACAAGGTAGAAAAGCTCCTTAAAATAAAATTTATATAAAAATTTTGTTTGTGGCCAAACATTTAAAAACGACCAAATGTAGTTTTCATCGCATTATCAGCTTGTTCGTTTTGCGACAGGAAAATGATAAAAAACGAAAAATGTAGATTTCATCGCACTATCAGGTTTTTCAGTTTTTTCAAATTTTTCAGCTTTTTCAGTAAAATCCTTTTTCTCGTTTTCACTAGTCTTTTGGAAAAATATAAAACTTAAGTCACCCATCCACCATCCAATATCAGTCTGCCCGACTAAAAATTGATTGAGATCAATAGAAAGTTATTCACAAAACCGGACGCCGGTTCTTTCAAAAATATGGTATTTTAGGTTTCATGGTCGCCGCATTACTGATTTTCATCGCCGTTGCCCTCATTTTTTGCTTCCTTCTTTGGGCAGAGGTTATAGATTTAAGCAGAGAAAGAGCTAAAAAAGACGATTTTTGAGCTTTTTCAGTTCTGTAAGGAAAACTTCTTTGTCCCGAGAGCCAAGGAAAAATCTCACCAAAGGTTCGGTATTGGAGGGTCGGACTACAAGAAACCATTTTCCCGCTGATCGCGATTTAGCGACAGTTTTTTTCGTCCGGATGTTCCATTGCTCGAAATAGAACTTTGGTAGAAGGTCGGTGAATTCGCTCAATTTGTAGGGGAGTTCAGAAAGAGCATTCATAACCTTGATCGTGGCAAGTATCCCCGAGTCGGCGTTTTTCATGTCCCCGAAATAGTAGTGACCGGAGAATTCGGCGGCGAGTTTTGCTCCTCGCCGTTTCATTTCCCTTTTCACAAAAAAGGTGCCGACACGCGATTCGAAAACGGGAAGAAGCTTTAATAATTTCATAGTTTTCGCGATGTAAAGGTCGGCGACGTAGGGAGGGCGGCTCTTGAGCGATAGGAGGTAAAGGATGGCATGGACTGGTACGGGTCGCCCGAGGTTGTCGACGAACACAGCTCGGTCGGCATCGGCATCGTATACGACACCGAAGTCAGATTTACGCTTTTTTATCTCGCGTTTTACGTCATCCAAGGCGCCTGCCTCAAGCGGGTTCGGTCCGTGGGCTGGGAAGCGACCATCCACCTTAGAATTTATAATGGAGAATCTAGAATTTGGAATTCTCAGTTTTTTAAGAATCAAGCCAGCAGTACCGTTCGAGCAATCAAGGACGATTTTGAGTGGTTTTTTAACAACCGCCTGTTTTTGCAGGAAACCCGCGTAAAGTTTTACATAATTCATAATTCTTTATTCATAATTCTCAATAGCTTTTTACCGCTAATCATTTCCGCGTTTTTGCCCACCACCTTGAAACCGTTATATCGACCGGGGTTATGGGAGGCGGTGATCATAATGCCGCCGCGAGCGGCCATCTTTTGGACGAGATAGTAGAACATCGGCGTTGTTGTAAGACCGGCCTCGACTAGTCCGGTCGCGCGGCCCGACCTCCGAAGTCCGTTCAAGACTGACCGGTATAACTCCGGGGAGCCAATGCGCCCATCGCGGGCGATCACCAAAGGACTTTTTTTGAAATGTTTGCCCAAGGCCAAGCCGAGCGCAAAAGCAACCCCTTGGTTCACTTGGGTCGGGTAGAGTCCGCGGACGTCGTAGGCCTTAAAGATGGAAACATCCATACTACTATTATATTGAAACCGGCGGAGAATTGGGTTTAAATATAGATACGAATCAAAATGGCCCGCAAGAAGAAAAGAGAACGAAAGGGTAAGAGTGACGAAATTCCGTCGGAGGACGAGAAGATTCATCCCGAAGTTAAAAAGAGTGTCTGGCTAGTCGCATTCCTCGGTATTGCCGTGCTTTTTATTCTCGCTGGAACCGGTCAGGCCGGTCCGTGGGGTAATAGCTTCTATTCTTTCTTCAATAAACTGCTCGGTTGGGGTTACTTCCTGCTCCCGCTCGTTTTCTTAATGCTCGCTTTCTCGTTCGTCCAGACGGAGCGCAGGAGAGTATTCGGGCTCACCGTCGCCGCCGGACTCTTTTTTGTTGTCTCGGGGCTGGGTTTTATAGATATTGTCTCGCCCGGCAAGGGAGGTTTGGCCG
>DATLZO010000017.1:0-15615 GCA_035573955.1 Minisyncoccota bacterium | reverse complement strand
TATTTTTTGGAAGCCTCTGACGTTAGCGCCGCCTTGGTGGAGAGTTTAAATGGTTTCAAGGCCCGCCGTAATTCATTAATCTTGCGATTCACCTCTTTTTGACTCTCTTCCTCAAACTCGGCAAGAAGCATCATCTTCGGCACGCCGTGCCAAAAAACGTGAAAAAACTCCGGCAAAAATTGCAGACCGAGAGATATGAAGTTTCCTCCCATTATCTTGAGAAATCCCGTGAAAAACTTGAGAGCCAATTTGAATGTATTATCATCGAACGACTCGAAACTGGCCGGTTTGAACTCCAGGGTTTTATTGACTATCTCCGGGAGTAATTTCGTGTCCTTCATGAAAATCACAAGAAGTCCTGAATATTTACCCGCCGGCACGAGCCGGAATTTTATTTCAGTGATAAACCCAAGCGTTCCCTGACTGCCGACAAAAAGTTTAGTCAAATCAAAAGTTTTTTCATCCCAGACTTCCCACAAATTGTATCCCGCCGAATTCTTTGACACGTTTGGCCTCGCTTTTTTAATCGCGTCGTAATTCTTTCTGATAAGATTGAAAACCTCGCGGTAGACCTTGTTCTCAAAATTTTTGCCTTTTATCTTCCGGGCGAGTTCCTTTTTGGTTAGCGGTTTCACAACGTATTCGTTGCCGTCGGATAATACCACCTTCATCTCTTCTACATAGTCGATGGTCTTGCCGTATTTTAAGTTCTTTTCTCCTCCGGCGTTGTTGGCCACCATTCCGCCTAAAGCGCAGAGCTCGCGCGAGGCCGGGTAAGTAGGCAAAATCAAACCTCGTTTCAAAGTTTCCTTCTCAAAATCGCGGTAAAAAGCGCCCGGTTCAACCACGGCGTAGCCGCTTCCTATTTCTTTAATCCGGTCAAAATTCTTGAAATCGACAACAATGGATTCAGAAAGCGGGCCGCCGGTCATGTCGCTACCACCCGCCCTTGGTGTAAGCGACAAATTTTTAAATCTTTTTTTGTTTTTAAACGCAAAGAGGACAAGCTTTTTAATATCCGCCGTATCTTTTGGAAAAACTACCGCCTCCGGCTTTATTTCAAACAAGCTCGCGTCCCGGCTGTATTTTTGAAGCGTTTGTTCGTCGCTTTCAACACCGCCCGGTAAAATTTTTGCGACTTCGTCTTTAAGCACGAATTTATTATAACCCAAAAGAAGTTTTTTCTCTTAATTGCTTGTGATAATTTTGGGCGAAGCGATGGGATTCGTTGCGTATTTCAATTAAAGTTTTTTTATCCACTCCCCCTGGAATGGCGCCAATAAATTCGTTTTTCTTGCGCTTTGCGCCTTTGGCGATGCCAACAACGGGGACCGACAGACCGAACTCTTCCAAAACGGCCCGTGCAGCGTTAACCTGGCCCTTACCGCCGTCTACTAAAATCATGTAGGGTAACGGCCATTCGGGACGACTGAATCGACGGCGGAGAACTTCTTTTAACATTCCTACGTCGTCGCTTTTTTGGAAGGTTCTAATTTTGAATTTGCGGTATTCGTTTTTATCAGGCTTGCCACCTCGGAATACCACCATAGAACCGGCAGCGGATGTTCCTGATATATTCGACACGTCGTATCCTTCAACCCGTTGTGATTTTCGAAAATTAGAAATTGAAAATTGAAAATTCTCATCATTGATTAGCGCTACGTCCTGAACGTGCCGAAGAGCGAAGATCTTGCTTCTTAATTTGGCGGCTTTCTCGAATTCCAGCTTCCTGCTCGCCGTCTTCATTTCCCGCTCCAGCGCCCTTAAAATTCTCGCCTTTTTCCCCTGAAAAAGGAGCTTGATAGCCCTGATGTTTTTGAGATATTCATCACGTTCAATCGCACCAATGCAAGTGCCGGGGCAGAGACCTATCTGGTAATCAAAGCATGGTTTTGACGTTTTACCGGCCTTGCCATCTGTATAGATTTTATACGGGGGGTGGATCGAGAAAGGAAATATCTTTCTGATTACCCGGAGCGCTTCCCTGATGCTCGAGGCCGAAGTGAAAGGGCCGTAATGTTCTCCACGTTTACCCTGAACCTGTCGGAGGTTCTTCCCTCTGACCAAAAAAACCCGCGGAAATTTTTCTTCCGTTATTTCCACGTAAAGGAAACTTTTGTCGTCTTTTTCCTTGATATTGTAGGGTGGCGCGTGCTTCTTAATGAGTGCGGCCTCCAAAATTAGCGCTTCGAGAGCGGTGTCGGTCTTCATGTGATCTATTTTCGATATTTCGGAGACTAACTTCTCAATCCGCGAGTCGTGAGGTCGCGTAAAATACGAAGAAACACGGCGGCGCAGATTCCCTGCTTTGCCGATATAGAGAATACGACCATCTCCGTCTTTCATTAGATAAACACCCGGTTCTTCCGGTAAATTTTCGTATTTTTTTTCCGAAATCATTGCTATAGGTTTAAATTTAAATTGCCCTATGTTTAAAGATATGTTAAAACCTAGGGCAACTTTTTCAAAATATTTTTCAAATAACTACCGGTGAAACTGCCGGCTTTTTTGACAACAGCCTCCGGCGGCCCGGCCGCCACCACTTCCCCACCCTTCTCACCGCCCTCGGGGCCCAAATCAACAATCCAGTCTGCGGTTTTGATGACGTCCAAGTTGTGTTCAATCACGACTACGGTGTTGCCGCGGTCAACCAAACGATTCAAAACATCAAGTAGTTTTTGGACGTCGGCAAAATGAAGACCGGTTGTTGGTTCATCTAATAGATAAATTGTTTTACGAGTGTCACGCTTGCCAAGTTCAGCAGTAAGCTTGATTCTTTGAGCTTCACCACCGGATAAAGTAGTTGCCGACTGCCCCAATTCCAAATATCCTAATCCCACTTCCTCCAAAATTTTAAGGCGGTCATAAAGCCAAGGAATGTCGCGGAAAAAGTCCACCGCTTCTTCCACAGTCATTTTCAAAATGTCGTAAATGTTTTTCTTTTTGTATTCTACTTCCAGTGTTTCGCGGTCAAAACGTTTGCCCTTGCAAACATCGCAGGTAACATAAACAGTCGGCAAAAAATGCATCTCAATTGCAATCGTACCGTGGCCTTCGCAGTTCTCACACCTGCCTCCTCTAACGTTGAAGCTGAAGCGGCCAGGTTTGTAGCCGCGAACACGAGCGTCTTCAGTCGCAGCAAAAAGCTCACGTATAAACGTCCAAGCCCCGACATAAGTTGCCGGATTGGAGCGCGGCGTGCGGCCGATCGGCGACTGGTCAATGTTGATAACACGGTTCAAATTTTCCAAACCCGTTATACCTTTATGCGCGCCGACCTTGTAATTTGCTCCGTTCCATTTATTGGCAAGCGCTTTATAGAGGACATCATAGATAAGTGATGATTTACCCGAACCAGAAACACCGGTTATGGCCACAAACCGATGAAGCGGTATTTGAACTTCGATATCCTTCAGATTGTTCGCAGAAGCACCTTTAATTACCAAAAAATCGTTATTGCGCGTCACCGGCCTCCTTTTCTCCGGCACGGGAATAAACTCTTTACCGTTTAGATAATCAATAGTGAGCGATTTTGATTTTTTG
The DNA here is from genome assembly GCA_035573955.1 of Minisyncoccota bacterium. Taxonomy (GTDB): domain Bacteria; phylum Patescibacteriota; class Minisyncoccia; order UBA6257; family GWB1-50-10; genus GWB1-50-10. Next base: position 12,072 of record DATLZO010000017.1, on the reverse strand, counting down.
TCATTAAAAATTTCCGGAATTGGTCCACTAGAGACAATTTTACCGCCGTGGACGCCCGCACCCGGACCGATATCCACGAGATAATCCGACTGGCGGATAGTTTCTTCGTCGTGCTCCACCACGATGACTGTATTCCCCAAGTCCCGCAAATTATGGAGTGTGCTCACGAGTTTGGCGTTGTCGCGTTGATGCAAACCAATTGTCGGCTCGTCCAGAATGTAGAGCGTGCCGGTAAGACGCGAACCGATTTGAGAAGCGAGACGGATACGCTGGGCTTCACCGCCGGAGAGGGTACCGGCCTTGCGCTCTAACGTTAAGTAATCCAAACCAACATCAATCATAAATTTCAAACGGTTTTTAATTTCGCGAAGCGGGGCACTGGTTATTTCACTGAGTGCCAACTTTTGGACATCGGATGTTTTAATATTATCGTCAACATTTGGGGCATCCGATGTTCCTAATATTGATTTCTCAAAACCAATAAAAAATTCCAAGGCGTCAGCTATTGAAAAAGCTACTACTTCGGCAATATTTTTACCGCCCACGAAAACATTTAGCGCCTCTTCTTTTAGGCGTCTACCGCGGCAAGTCGGACAAATTTTCTCCGACCAAATATTTTCTGTTCCTAAACCGTGGCAATCTTCACAGGCGCCGTAAGGGCTGTTGAATGAAAAAAGCCGCGGTTCAATCTCAGGAAAAGAAAAACCGTCGTTTGGACAAGTAAACTTGGCCGAAAGCGAGGTTTCTTTATCATCGGCAATAATTGTCACGACATCATTGCCATACTTAAGCGCCGATTCCACCGCTTCCGCCAAACGCAGGCGATTATCCTTGTCTTTCATATCCAGACCGTCGGGCAAACGGTCCACCACCAGTTCTATGGTGTGTTGTTTGTAGCGACTAAGCTCTATCCTTTCTCTTAAATTATGAAGTCTGCCATCAATGCGCGTTTCTCGAAAACCGGCATTCAAAAAATCGTATAAGAGCTGATAATACTCTCCTTTACGGCCGCGGACAGCCGGTGCAAGAATCACAATATTCTTGTCGGACTTTTTGGATTTGTAGATTCTTAAAACTGCATCCACAATTTCCTCGTTTGTCATTTTCCTGATTTCCTTACCGCATTTTGGACAATGAGGCTTACCGGCCCGCGCGAAAAGAACCCGGAGGTAGTCATAGATTTCAGTCACAGTAGCCACAGTTGAGCGGGGGTTGTGGGAATGACTCTTTTGGTCAATAGAAATTGCTGGTGAAAGACCATCAATTTCATCAACATCTGGCTTATCGAGCCGACCCAAAAACTGCCGGGCGTAAGCCGAAAGAGATTCAATGTAGCGCCGCTGACCCTCAGCAAAAATCGTGTCAAAAGCAAGCGAGGACTTTCCCGAACCGGAAAGTCCCGTAAAAATAACCATCTTACCGCGCGGAATTTCCAAATTGATGTTTTTGAGATTATGCTCCCGCGCTCCTTTTATGATTATTTTGTCATGCATACCTTTAATGTAATGGGGTCGATCTACTAAATATCACGCAATGTCAGGAGGTCGAATCTCCAAAAATTGAGCGTCGCAACACGCAAACTGCCCCTTTTCTTAAAATCTATAGGGGTAGTACAGAAAGTTTATACTTAAAATCAATTTAAGTCAAAAATCAAATTGGATAGTTGGTTTGCTGTAAGCATCATCTCATACGACAGCCGAGAACTCATTGGTTTGTAACGCCAAAATTACACCACTGCTCCCTAAAATCTGCCAACATAGATGTGCATCTTGTGTAAGATTAATCTTATAAGTGTACAGGCGGTGCTTTGATTTTAACGGGTTCTTTTGGTTAATGCTTTTATTTCATCCCGCAGGATTGCCGCCAGTTCAAAATCCAGTTTACTTGCTGCTTCTTTCATTTCCCTTTCTTTTTTGGCGATAAGTTCTTTGACCGCTGTTTTGGATCTTGGTAATGGTTTTGTTTCCAATTCCAAGATTTCCTCGGCGGGAACTATGTCGCTTATCTTCTTCACGATGGTTTTCGGCGTGATACCGTGACGCCTGTTGTACTCCATCTGGATTTTCCGCCGGCGCTCGGTCTCATCCACCGCTCTCTTCACCGAACCGGTGATGTTATCGGCATATATCAGAACCCGACCCCGAACATTGCGCGCCGCCCGACCGATTGTCTGGACAAGCGACGTCTCCGAACGCAGAAACCCTTCTTTGTCGGCATCCAAAATGGCGACAAGAGAAACCTCCGGCAAATCCAAACCCTCACGGAGCAAGTTTACCCCGACCAGCACATCAAAATTGCCCTTCCGCAAATTAGTGAGAATTTTGATGCGGTCGAGCGTCTTCACGTCACTGTGAAGGTAAGCAACCTTAATGGTTTGTTTACCTTCATCCTGAGCTTGTCGAAGGGTGCTTTTCTTTTTCTCGGTGCTTCGACTCCGCTCACCACCTCGGATCTCGCGGCTTCCTAGATAATCCGCGAGATCCTCGGCCATGCGTTTGGTGAGAGTGGTAACAAGAACCCTCTCTTTATTTTTCACGTTTTCTTCTATCCGCGGAATAAGATCTTCCAACTGGCCGCGGGCCGGGCGAATCACAATTTCAGGATCGATTAGGCCGGTTGGTCGGATAATCTGCTCAACAACTCTTTCGCTTTTCTTCCTTTCATAGGAACCGGGTGTGGCTGAAGTGTAAATGACCTTACCCACCCTTGCCTCAAATTCGTGGAATTTTAACGGTCGGTTATCGGCGGCCGACGGCAACCGGAAACCGAATTCGATTAGCGTTTTTTTCCGCGAAGCATCACCCTCGTACATACCGCCGAGCTGGGGAATTGTGACGTGTGACTCGTCGATTACAGTGAGAAAATCCTCCGGGAAATAATCAAGAAGCGTCTCCGGCGGTTCGCCGGCCGCGCGTCCGGAAAGGTGGCGCGAATAGTTCTCGATGCCATTGCAGTAACCGATCTCGCGGATCATAGCCATATCAGCCTTGACCCTCCGTTCCAGGCGTTCGGCTTCCAGAAACTTTCCTTCTCTCTCAAAGAGCGCGAGTTGAGCTTTCAGTTCCTCTTCTATTTGCCTTAGGGCCCGCTCACGCGCGACAGGCGGTGTGATAAAATGCCGGGCGGGTGCGATGTATATCTCCGGCAATGTCGCCGTTTTTCCCTTCTGGAAACCTTTTACCGGATCTATCTCACTGATCTTGTTTATTTTCCCGGCTTTCACTTCGAAAGTGTAAATAATCTCTCGATCGGGAGGCATTATTTCCCAGCTATCTCCCCGCAGGCGGAAAGTGCCACGCTGCAGATCCGCGTTCGTCCGTTTAAACTGGAGCTCAACGAGCTTACGGATGAATTTCGGTCGGTCGACACGATCGCCCGGCTTGAGGTGAAAAATGTTCTTGGCATAGACATCCGGCGCCCCCAAGCCGTAGATACAGGAAACAGATGCGACAACAATAACGTCCCGGCGAGTAAGAAGTGCGGTTGTCGCCGCGTGGCGGAGTTTATCAATTTCGTCGTTTATCATCGCCTCCTTGCCGATGTAAGTGTCAGTCGAAGGAAGGTAAGCCTCCGGCTGGTAATAGTCGTAATAGGAAACAAAATAGTGAACAGCATTATGTGGAAAAAACTCTCGAAGTTCGTTCGTGAGCTGAGCGGCGAGCGTTTTATTGTGTGCGATGTAGAGAACGGGCTTGCCCGCCTTCGCTATGACGTTCGCGACAGTAAATGTTTTGCCAGAACCGGTGACACCAAGAAGCGTCTGGTGTTTCAAACCATTCGCGAGACCAGAAGAAAGCGACGCTATCGCTTTGGGCTGATCGCCGGCAGGCTTAAATTTTGAAATTAACTTGAATTCCATTACGCGTAAAGAACCCATGCACTGCAATGCATAGGTGGTATGTGTCTAATCTTAGTTTCCTAAGAAGCGGAAGTCAAAGTTTCCTCCGCATATTTCGGTTCGTACTTCCTTAAAATGAGGCGAACAGAGAAAACAGAGATTACAGCAACAACAACACCGCCTAAAATATCCGACGGCCAATGGACACCGGCGGAGATCCGTGAGAGAACAACGACAAACGAGAAAAAAGCGAACCACCAACCCGCCTTTTTGTTAAAGTGGAAAAGTGCGAAGGTAAGAGCAAAGAGAAAAGCGGTGTGGCCGGAAGGAAAAGATGGATTGTCGTCAAGAAAGAGGGGTGTGACGTCAAGAACATCGAACGGCCGCGGCCGGTCGTAGAAGAATCTTATAATTTCGGTCAATATCCCCCGCGACAAGACCGCGCTCAAAGCAAGACTTATGAAAACATACATTTTCTGGCGGATGCCATCTTTCGCCCGATAAATAAGGATAATGAGCGACGCAATTAGAAAATAAGTCAGGTAGTTAGCAAGAAAACCTAAAATACCGTCCAGGATAACAGAACGGTTCGCGGCGGAATGGAATAACTCAAAAAGAAAAAGGTCCATTCTCTAGCGGCGAACGAAGGGTAAAAGACCCATGATGCGGGCGCGCTTAATAGCCCTTGCGAGCTGGCGCTGGTGCTTGGCGCAAACTCCGGTGTGGCGCGGGTCGATTATTTTTGCCTGGCTCGAAACATACCGCCGAAGTACGGACGTGTCTTTGAAATCTATGGCTTTGATGTTTTGAGAACAGAAATTGCACTGGCGCATGTCAGAACGGTATGTCTTCGGGTTTGATATCGTCGCCTTCTATGTTTATCTCAGGAAGAGATTCCTTCACATCGTTGTCAGCCTGGAAAGCCGGAGCTGAATCACTGACTTGGCCGGAACCGGCACCGAATCCTCTCGGCCCGAACTGAATACGTTCGCAGACAATCTCGGTCGTCCGACGGGTCTGACCCTGATTGTCCTGCCAGTTCCTTGTTTGAAGACGGCCCTCGACCATCGCCAGACTCCCTTTCTTTAGGAATTGGTTCACAATCTCCGCCTGCCTGCCCCAAACGACAACGTTGTGGAACTGAACATCTTGTTGTTTCTCACCGTTCTTCGAGGTCCAAACACGGTTCGTTGCAAGCGATATGGTTGCGACCGGTGCACCGGAGGGTGTCGTCCGCAATTGCGGGTCATTTGTCAATCTACCTATGAGAATTACTTTATTTAGATTCATAAAAATCAACTATAACCTAAAAGCTTTTATTTTAATATTTCTTCTATTTTCCTCTCCAATTCTTCATTGGTGAGAATCTGATCGGAAGGTTTGGTCGAAGCAGGCTTAGCCGCTTGCCGACGAACGGAAACTTCCGGTTCCTCGACACCGCTCGCAGCGGGAACAATCTTCGCTTTTGTGACGATGAAACGCAGAACGTCGCCCCTTAATTTAAGATCTGCGGTGATGTCGTTTAACGCCTCAGACGCTCCCTCGAATTTCACCACGTTCAAAAATCCGTATCTCTCTTTCTTAATGGGGTAGAACATGTGGATCTTCCGCACCGGCTCCTCGTGGACAATGGTCGCCCCACGCCTTGAAAGGATTTCTCTCACGGGTTCGAAGTTCTCATCTTTGGTAATAACCGTCAGTTCATACATGGCATCACTCTATCAAGCGACTGGTGGTGCGTCAACAACGTTGTCCGGGACGGTTTCCTCTTCAGAAGACGGTTGGGATGGGTAGAAAAGATTCTTCAGACGCGCCACTTCTTCGGCCGGGATACCGCGGTAACCGGTGCCAACAGGAATAAGCTTGCCGATGATAACGTTTTCCTTGAGGCCGCGAAGCGTATCCACCTTGCCTTCAATCGAGGCGCCGACTAAAACACGGCTCGTTTCTTGGAAAGAAGCCGAGGAAAGGAAACTTTCGGTGGTAAGCGCCACTCTCGTGATGCCAAGAATAAGCTGAATGGCTTTCGCGGGCGCTTTGCCGCTGCGTTTCATCTCGAGATTTGTTTCCATGAACTTTGATTTCTCCAATATGTCGCCTACCATGAACGGTGTGTCACCGGGATCTTTAATAAACACCCGGGAGAGCATTTGCCTGACAATTATCTCAACATGTTTGTCGTTGATGGAAGTTCCCTCCGGAACGTATATTTTCTGGACTTCATTGATGATATAGTGTTTCACCGCTTCGATGTCCCGATATTCCAATAATTCCTTCAGATCAAGATGGCCTTCAGAGAGCATGTCGCCCTTCTTCACAGTTTCGCCTTCCTTGACGTTCAGGGTAACGCCGGCCGGGACGAGATACTCGGTAACCAATTTCTTACTGCTCTTGGATTTTACAACGTCTTCCTTAACTTTGATAACACGGGTGAGACCCTGATCTTCTATCGCCGTAACAATACCGTCGGCTTTGGCAAGAATAGCTTTGCCTTTCGGCGGTCTTGCTTCGAAAACTTCCTCCACACGCGGGAGACCGGCAGTAATATCGACGCCCGCAACACCCCCGATATGGAAAGTACGCATTGTAAGCTGTGTCCCGGGTTCGCCGATGGACTGGGCGGCAATGATGCCGACGGCTTCGCCGATTTCGACGGGCTTTTCGGTCGCTAAATCCCACCCGTAACACATCGAACAGATACCGTAGAGCGTACGGCAGTTAATGGGCGACCTAACCTTCACGGAAGCGATGTCCGATTTCTGGATTTCTTCGGAAACAGCGCGACTTATTACTTCGCCGGCTCTGACAACGGTCTTGCGGCCGATTTTTATGTCTTCAAGAGCCGTGCGCGAATAGATCCGGTCGGCGAAATCATAACCGAAAGCGTCGCCCTCGGCCCGGACTATTTCTATCCCCTTCTTTGTCCGGCAATCGTTTTCCTTCACTATGACGTCCTGAGAAACATCGACGAGTCGGCGGGTGAGATATCCTGCAGAAGCGGTCTTTAAAGCAGTGTCGGTTGAACCCTTGCGGGCGCCGTGAGTGGAAATGAAGTATTCGAGCACCTTGAGACCTTCCTTGTAAGAAGCTCTCACCGGCAGCTCAATGATCTCATTCTTAGGATTCGTAAGTAAACCCTTCATGCCCATCACTTGATGGAGTTGAGCCCACGTGCCGCGGGCACCGGAATTAATGATGGAATAGATAGGATTCTGCGGCGGTAATTCCTTCGCCACCAAGTCACCGATCTCGCCGAAAATCCTGGTCCAGACACTGATAACGTTACGCTGCCTTTCTTTCTCGGTGAGCAAACCGTCGCGGTATTGCGATTCAATGGCGGCGATCTCGGTGTTACCGCGTTCGATTATTTCCCACTTTTCCTTCGGCACAACCGTGTCATCAATGCCGAAACTAATGGAAGAAACAGTCGCGTATGTGAAGCCGAGACTCTTGATCCGGTCTAGATACTCGTAGGATGACTCTATACCGCATTTGTCAATAATGCGACTGACAAGCTTGGAGAGCTTCGACTTCGTCATATGGTCGTTAACATACTCGAATTCCGGCGGCAGGACGCTATTGAAAATAAGGCGGCCGTAGGTCGTTTCCATGATTTTGCCATTGTGTTTGATCTTCACTTCGGCGTTAAGGTCCAAATAACCCGATTCGTAAGCGAGCGTCGCCTCGGCGAAACCGGAAAAAGCTCGACCCTCGCCTTTCGCGCCTTTCTTCAAATCGGTTAAGTAATAAATGCCCAAAACGACATCCTGAGTTGGAGTAACAATCGGTTCGCCGTTCGCCGGCTTCAGAAGATTCTTCCCGGAGTCCATTAGATGAATGGCTTCGTACTGTGCTTCAACGGTGAGGGGAAGGTGAACAGCCATCTGGTCGCCGTCGAAATCAGCGTTGAAAGCTGAGCAAACGAGAGGTGGGATGCGGATGGCAAGATCTTCAATGAGAAGCGGCTTGAATGCCTGGATGCCAAGCCGGTGGAGGGTCGGCGCGCGGTTCAGAAGAATGCGCTTGCCGGCGATAACCTCCTCGAGTATCTCCCAAACCTCGGAAGTCCCATGTTCGATGAGACGGTTCGCCTGTTTTATATTATGGGCAAGACCCCGCTCGATGATCTTATTAATAACGAACGGGCGGAATAACTCCAGCGCGAGGTTCTTTGGCAGACCGCACTCGTTCAACTTCAACTCGGGACCGACAACGATAACCGAGCGGCCGGAATAATCAACGCGCTTGCCGAGTAAATTCTGACGGAACCGGCCCTGCTTGCCTTTTAAGAGATCGGCGAGAGAACGTAATGGGCGTCGGCGGGTTGAGAGAATTTGGGTGCCGAGAGTCGAAGAGTTATCAATTAGAGCATCAACTGCTTCCTGAAGCATTCTTTTCTCGTTTACGACGATGACTTCGGGGGCCTTGAGCTCCATCAATTTCTTTAAACGGTTATTGCGGTTGATGACACGCCGGTAAAGATCATTCAGGTCAGCAGTGGCGTAGCGGCCACCGTCTAAAGCAACCATGGGCCTCAATTCTGGGGGGAGAACGGGTAGAACCGTCATCACCATCCATTCCGGACGAACGCCGGCTTTTTGCATCGAGCGGACGAGCCGCAGGCGCTGGAGAACCCTTCGGCGGCGGGTGATGTCCTTTAACGTCTCAAGTTCTTTGGTAAGTTCCTTGAAAAGCGCCGTAAGGTTAATACCTTCCAATATTTTCCTTATTGCTCCCGCACCGCGGTCGGCCTCGAAAACATCGCCGAAGACTTTGGAAAGGGCGTGGTACTCAGCCTCGGTGAGGATTAAACCAGGCCTGAGAACAGAAATTATCTCCTCCTGCTTCTCCTTGGCTTCTTCTAAATTATCTGCACCTCCCTTATTCTCCTTTCTTAGAGCCTTGAACTCCTGTTTAAGTTTCATAAGGGCAGCTGCTTTTGCCTCTTCATTCACAGAAGTGACGATAAAGGCGGCGTAATAAATAACCTTCTCTAACTTGGGAACGGAGATATCGAGAAGAAGGCTCAGTCGTGAAGGCACGGTCTTCAAAAACCAGATGTGGGCGATGGGGGTTGCAAGATTAATGTGACCCATCCGCTCGCGGCGGACCTGGGCGCGCGTCACTTCGACACCGCACTTCTCACAGACTACACCCTTATAGCGGATCTTCTTGTACTTGCCGCAGTAGCACTCGTAGTCCCTGGTCGGACCAAATATCCGCTCGGAGAAAAGACCATCCTTCTCCGGCCGCTGGGTCCTGTAATTCAAAGTCTCTGGCTTTGTCACTTCGCCGTGCGACCAACGCAAAATCTCCTCCGGCGAGGCTATCTTTATAGAAATCGCTTTGACATCCAGATTTCTATTCATGTCGTTGGAAGTACGTTTTTCATATTTGACCTTGTCATATCCTTGAAATGTGTTTTGTTTGGTTAATCCTTGCTAGTGCGAAAGATTTATAACGGGTTTAGCGTTCTTCTTCATTTGAATTTTCCGTGATTTTTTCTTCTCCGCTGCTGTAATCTACACCAAGCCCGAGAGCCTTGAGTTCGGAAATCAGAACGTTGAACGAGGCAGGAATGTTTGGTTTCCTGATATCCTGACCACGGATTATGGATTCAAAGGCAGCCGACCTGCCGAGAACATCGTCAGATTTGATTGTAAGCATCTCCTGTAGGGTGTGGGCGGCACCGTACCCCTCGAGAGCCCAAACTTCCATCTCGCCGAAACGCTGACCGCCAAGTTGGGCCTTACCTCCCAGCGGCTGTTGGGTAATGAGCGAGTAGGGACCGGTTGAGCGCATATGAATCTTATCCTCGACAAGGTGGTTTAATTTCATCATGTAAATCTGACCCACCATGACGGGGCGACGCGATGGTTCTCCGGTAAGGCCATCGTAGACGGTCATCTTGCCGGAAGGCGGGATGCCGGCCTTTTCCATTTCTTTCTTAATATCCTCTTCGGAGGCGCCAACAAATGACGGGACAACGGCCCGGTATCCGAGCTTCTTTGCGACGAGACCGAGATGAGTTTCCAAAATCTGGCCGAGGTTCATACGAGAGACAACACCAAGCGGGTTCAAAACGATGTCGACCGGTGTGCCGTCCTCAAGGTAAGGCATATCCTCGACAGGTCGGATCTGGGAAATAACTCCCTTATTGCCGTGCCGGCCAGTTAATTTATCGCCGGCCCTGATTTTCCGAATCTGTGCAACTTCTATTTGGATCTTCTTGATAATACCGGGTTCGAGCTTGTCGCCGCGGTCACGGGAGAATATTTTCACGCCGATTATCCTACCTTGCTTGCCGTGCGGAAGAGTAAGTGAAGAATCCTTCACATCCCTCGCTTTCTCGCCGAATATTGCCCGCAGAAGCCGTTCCTCGGAGGTAAGTTCGGATTCGCCCTTGGGGGAAATTTTACCGACTAAAATATCGTTCGCGCGGACTTCGGCGCCGATGCGGACAATACCTTCCTCATCGAGATTTCTCAGTTTGTCCTCCGCTACGTTCGGGATATCCGGCGTTGTCATTTCGGGACCGAGCTTCGTGTCGCGGACAGAGCAGACGAAAGTTTCGATATGAATAGAAGTGAAGAGATCTTCTTTCTGAACACGCTCCGAAACGATGATGGCGTCCTCATAATTACCTCCGCGCCAGGGCATGAAAGCAACAAGCAGGTTCTGGCCTAAAGCGAGCACACCGTTATCAGTGGCAGGCCCGTCGGCGAGAAGAGTACCTTTCTTCACTTTGTCGCCCACCTTGACCACAGGTTTCTGCGAAAGGCAGGTTGATTGGTTGGAGCGACGGAATTTGGCAATGTGATAGACCTTCTCACCCTTATCGGTCTTTATGATTATCTCCCTCCCGTCCACGGCCGAAACAACTCCGTCGTAATCGGAGACTATTACTTGTTTGGAATCGTAGGCGGCTTTCTCCTCCATACCTGTGCCAACCAATGGAGCATTGGGCTTGATGGAAGGGACGGCCTGACGCTGCATGTTGCTGCCCATCAGAGCACGGTTTGCATCATCATGCTCGAGGAAGGGTACGAGGGAAGTAGCAGTGCTTATGAACTGATTCGGGGAAACGTCCATAAACTCCAGGTCTTCCCGGGAACACTGGCCGGGTTTGCCTTTTATCCTCGCTGCCACTCTTTCCTTCAAAATGAAGCCTTTCTCGTCGGTCTTGGTGTCAGCCTGACCGATTATCCTTTTTTGTTCTTCGATCGCGTCGAGCCAAACCACTTTGGAAGTGACCCTGCCCTTTTCGACAACGAAATATGGAGCTTCCAGGAAACCGAAATCGTTCAAACGCGCGAAATTGGCCAGGTAGTTCACAAGACCGATGTTAGCGCCTTCCGGCGTCTGAATGGGGCATATTCTCCCGTAATAGGATGGGTTCACATCGCGAACCTCGAAACCGGCCCGTTCGCGCGTGAGACCGCCAGGACCCATGGCCGAAAGCCGCCGCTTGTGTTCAAGTTCAGCGAGCGGATTCACCTGGTCCATGAACTGCGAAAGCTGGGACGAAGTGAAGAAATCGCGGATTACTGCCGTCAGAACCTTATAATTCACAAGTTGTGCCGGCTGCAATCCCTTGCGCTCTAGCGTGGACATCCGGTCCTGAACGCCGCGGCGCATTCTGGCGAAACCGACGCGGAGACGCGACTGTATAAGTTCACCGACCGCCCTCACCCGACGGTTGCCAAGGTGGTCAATTTCGTCCGGTTCGGCGAGGATATCATTGTTCAGCCGGATAATTTCCCGGACGAGAGCGACGATATCGTCGAGATCAAGAAGGCCTTCCTTTTTCTTATTGGATATCTCTAATCTCTGGTTGAATTTGAAACGGCCGACGGCGCCCAAGTCGTAACGATCGAAACGCTTAAACATAGGTTCTATTAGCGAACGAGCGTTATCAGCGGTGGCGAGGTCGCCGGGCCGGAGCCGCTTGTAGATTTCTATATATGCCTCATCCACGGTCTTTGCCTCGTCCTGCCTCAATGTCGATTCGATAAATTTGAGCTTACCAACGTCGATATCCCGGAACTTGGCAAGAATCTCTTCATCGGTCGCAAGACCGAAGATCCGCAAAAGCGAGGTGACCGGCACTCTCCTTTTCCGATCGATTTTCACTCCAATAAGACCGCTTGCATCCGTTTCAAATTCAAGCCAGCTACCGCGGTTCGGGATGACCTTGGCACCGAAGAGTTTCCGGCCGCGGAAAATAGAGGCGG
>DATLZO010000016.1:0-12100 GCA_035573955.1 Minisyncoccota bacterium | reverse complement strand
AACGAGATAACTATTTAAGTTTTTCAAGGCGATTTCCAAATCTTCAAACGGGATATGTTCCAGGATATCAGCGGCAATTACACAGTCGTATTTCTCACATAACTCGTCTTTAAATTTGCGTACATCACCTTGATGGGTTGGCGAGAGTTTTGGATTTACGTCCAGTGTTTCGTATCTTTCCACAAATCCCTTCATCACGTTTTTAATCACTCCTTCGCCGGGCCCAACTTCCAGTACCGCCTTCGGTTTTATTTCTGTAAGTTTTTTAACAATTGCCGCGTAACGGAACCAGTTAAGTAAGTCCAGTTTAGCCAGGAATTCCCAAGGTGTGAATTTGAATTGCCGGGTTTTGTCGTATTCGCAAGACATACTTATATGTTAAGATAGCAGTAAGTTTTTATGAAATCCAACCCCGATGTTTCTGTAATCATCACGACCTATAATCGGCCGGAGACACTGAAACGGGCCGTAGAGAGTGTTTTGAGTCAGGATTTTAAAGATTTTGAGCTGATTGTCGTTGATGACGGTTCAACTAAAGAAACCAAGAAGGCAGTCATGGAATTCAGTGACCCAAGGGTAGTTTACATTCGCAACCCAAAAAACATTGGCGGAACTAAATCTTTAAACATCGGGCTTAAATTTTCAAAAGGAAAATATATTTGTCCACTGGATGACGACGACGAATGGATTGACCATCAAAAACTTTCCAAGCAATTGAGTTTTCTCGAAAGCCACTCGGATTATATGGCGGTCGGGACTAATGCCGAAGTAAATTTGCTCGGTGAGAATGGCGAAATTATTAAAATTTTGAAGACCAACGTACCGCTTTCGGATAAGGAAATCAGAAACCGCCTGATTTTTACCAATATGGTTGCTCATGTTTCCTCGATGTATCGCCGGGATAAGGCACTTTCGGTCGGCGGTTATGACGAAAGTTTAGAGCGGGGAAAGGATTGGGATTTGTTTTTAAAACTCGGCAAGATAGGAAAACTAGCAAATATCCCAGATGTTTGCGTGCGATTTGATGAAAAACGCCAAGTGAAGCTGAAGTACATGGACTCAAAAGCAAAAATTCGGATAATTTGGAGGCATAGGAACTACCCTAATTTTTTAAGCTCGTTTGCTTTAGAATTCATCAGGATGTGTATCTTTAGATTCTTGAATATCCTGCGATAGCTTAGGTTTGCCTTTTTGTTTTATTATAGTAAGGTTTAAACTAGAAAATTTATGAAGAATCCGCCATTGTTGTCCCTATTAAATGGATTTCGATCAATACTTTATCGGTGGTTTGCGGGCAAGGGGATTGGTAAGAAATTTCCATTTTTATGGAAAGCATATGACTTCTTTTATCGTATTTTTTCCCGCAAGAACTTCGTTCAGGAAGTGAACGGAGTCAAACTACTTATAGATTTAAAAGAACCGGACTATCATTTCAGGAGAATACTTGAAGATTACTCGACACTCAAGGAGTATGAACCGAACACAGTGAAAGTGCTAAAGAAGCATGTCCGGGAAAATGACACGGTTTTGGATATTGGCGCAAGCATCGGACCACTTTCTTTAGTAATGTCGAAATTAGTCGGTCCGGCAGGAAAAATTTATTCTTTTGAGCCAACTCCTGCTTGTTTCCACTATCTTTGCGAGAATATAAAACTCAATAAAGCAAGGAATGTCCGTCCTTATCAGATTGCTGCTTGGGATAAAGATGAACCGATTCGGATCCAGCCAGCTATGAAAAGAAGAGTTTGGGCAAGCGGTGTAAAATTAGACGATTTTCTCAATCTTATCGGTGTTGGGAAAGTCGATTTCATAAAGATGGACATCGACGGTGCCGAGCCATTTGCGTTGAAAGGGCTAATAAGGACAATAGAAGGCAATCCGAAACTGAAAATGGTCGTCGAATACTACCCGAAGTACATAAAGATGTTGGGCGGCGACCCCGACGAGATGAAGGCGATTTTGGACAAATACTTTACTTACAAGCCCATTGAAGGAGATTATGGCGATGGCTATTGGAATTTTTTCTGCCAGAGAAAAGCGATTTAGGGATTACTCCATTCCGCTTCTATAATATACCCGTATGTCGCCCAATCGCCAGCCCAGACATCCGGCTTTACTTTTGTAAGAGCGAATTCTGCGTTGGGCATGATTTTTTTAAAAAGATTCTTGTAATTATGTGCCCAGTGGCCGACGTAAGCCGATTTTTCCGAATCCGTTAGCCATTCATTCAGAACCACCGCTTTTCTGGCGACGCGGACCATTTCTTTCAAGACATTTTCTATCTTGTTTTTATCCACATAGATTAGTACGGCGTCGGTGAAAACAACGTCAAAACTTTTATCGGCGAATTTCTTCAAATTGAGGATGTTTCCGACCGCCAACCGAACGTTTTTTATTTTCTGGAGTTCAAGGTATCTCCGGCCGGTTTCAATCGCGCTTGGGCTGATGTCTATTCCTTCTAATTTAGCCTGCGGTAATTTTTGGGCGAGAAGAACAAGGTTAGGGCCAGAGGCGCAGCCGACTTCAAGGACGCTTGTCGGCGAATATTTTATTATTTTTTCAATCAAGATTTTGCGGTGGGGATGGGCGAGCGATTGTTCGGATATATAGTTTTCCGACCACTTCTTATCCAAAAAATGACGGTATTTCCAGAAGATGGAGTCGCTTACTGTACCCAGAGTTTTATTCGCTAATCTTTTTAAGATTTTCAGTATCTTTGTCATTTTTTGGAAGAAGCTAGACTTCAGAAGTTAGAACCTAGAAGTTGTTTAAGAAATTGTTCAGTATCTTCATAACTTCAGATCTTTCTTGTGGAATCGGTTGTAACTCTCCGCTATGTTTGAAGAAATGGATACTAGTGCCCGCCGCATCTGGCTCGTTATGCCGTAGAGCTCTTCTTTTGGAAATGCTTCGGTTAGTTTATAGGTTTCCACCGCTAAATCGCGGGCTTTCTGCCAAACGAGCAATTCTTTAAATGATTTCGTTGCCATATTCTAGATTCTAACTTCTAGTTACTAGATTCTCGTATACTTTTTCCACTTTTTCCATTTCTATCTGATAGTTGTTTTTATCTTCAATAATCTGCCGGTTGCGGGCGCCCTGCGCCGCACGTAATTTTTCGTCATTTATGAGGGTGATTAATTTTTGGGCAAGCATCTCCGGAGATTTCACGGGAATTACGAAATTATTATCCACCCAATCCTTATTGTCACCCGTATCGGTCACCACGACTGGCAAGCCAGTTGCCATTGCCTCGGCAGTTGAGGCCGAAAGGCCGCTGTCAGAGAGAGCAGTGGATACATAGATGTCCGCCGCCTGCAAAAGTGCAGGCAATTCCTCATTATTCACCCTTCCCACAAATCTTACGAGGTTTAACATAGTAAGATTGAGTTTGGCGGTTAAATCGAGGAGATATTCTTTTTGATTGCCGTCGCCGGCGATTACAAATTCAACGTTTGGCGTTTCTTTTACAACAATTGCGGCTGCTTTTATCAGTGTTTCAATGTCGTAGATGGAGATTAAGCTGCGCAGAGAGATTACTTTCAATTTTTTGGAAGTTGAACTTCCTTGAGGAAGTTCAACTTCCTTACTTTGAGATGGCCGGAACTTATCCACGTCGGTGCCGAAGCGAATGAAGTGGATTTTCTCTCTTTCTGCGCCCAAACCGATGAGTTTTTGGAAAGTGTTTTCGCCGTCGCAAGTATATGTGTCGGCTCGGTCCACGACAAACATCAAAGCGAATTTCCTGATTAGTCCGCCCAAAAGTATATCCGACCCCCAAGGTGTGAGAATCATCGGGTGAAAATCGGCGAGCGCGCCCGCAAGGCCGTAAGTGCCGGCTGAGTGAACGTGGAGTACATCCGGTTTTTCGGCTTGTAGGATTTTTTTTATTTGTTTTACAGCAGATGGCAAATAGCGAATGGCAAATAATCCGTTAATATCTGAAAGCGGCGAAGGTTTTATTTCGTAGAATTTAACTTTTTCAACCGAATCCGTCGCCTCCGGTATCGGCGGCGCGAAGGATATCCAGACGATTTGGTGGCCGCGGTCCGCAAAAAATTTGACCCAGCGGACGCTGTGGATGGAGTTTGCGCCAGCTAAGAATGCTATTTTCATAAGATTAGTTTAACAAGACCAATAAGAGACCCAATGCCATATCCAAAATGACGGACGGCAAAAACGGCGACGAGATAAGGTATCAGCGCAGGATTTCTTTCTTTTAAGGCGATGTGAATAGAAAAGTAGAGCGAAGCGAGGAGGTAGAATCCAAGGACGCCAAAAGTAAGATAAAGAAACGGTCGGTACCAGATTGAGAGAATAAGCGGGCTAATAATGCTTAAGACAAAAATTAGAGGAATAAGGTGTCGTAATTTGAACGGGGGGGCTCCGTATTTCATCGGTAGAATTGCCCAGATGCCGTCTTTGATGTTGTGTTTCCAAAATTCCCTAAAAGTTGTTTTGGGATAGTAAGTTGTTGAAATGTCCGGCGCAAACAGAATTTTTCCGCCGGCCCTATGGAGCCGGATACTGAACTCCATATCTTGGCTACGGGTAAGGCTTTCATTAAAATAGCCGATTTTCCCAAAAACCTCCTTGCGGAAACAGCCGCCGAAGGCGGTATCCGTCCACGTTGGTTTTTTACCGCCCACCCGAAAGCTTGCGCCGCCCGTGCCGAAGAAGCTGGAAAGAGCTAAGGCGATGGCTCTCGCCGGATAAGTGTTTACCGCTGGCTTGGTTTGGAGGGCGCCGCCCACGTTGTCGGCGCCGTATTTTTCAAGATAGCGGACCGACTTGGAAATGTAGTCGGAGTTGTAGGTGGAGTGGGCCCCGCCAATCATCACAATGTCGCCTTTCGCGCTTTTCACGCCGATATTCATGGAAATCGGCGTCGTTATCCGGGGATTCTCCAACACTTTTATGAAGGGATATTTTTCGGAGTAACCCGCCGCGATTGCCGCGGTTTTGTCCGTGCTTGCGCCGTTTACAACCAAAATCTCCAAGCGGTTTTTGGGGTAATCATTTGCGATAAGCGAATCGAGGCACCGGCCGATGAATTCTTCCTCATTTCGGGCCGGAATAATTACGCTTACGAATAATTGTTTCATAATTTAAGGTTTTCTTAAAACCCTAAAATCCACGTAAACAAGTTTATAGCGCTCCTCTACCTTGAATCCGGATTTCTTCATTTTTTCTTCCGCGTCTATAATTCTATGCCGTCCGTCGCCCACTTCCCACTCGTGATCCGGGTCAATAGAAATTTTTCGTCCCAGAATTCTCTTTAAGGTTGGAAACCTCAAGGCAAGTGGCTTGTGGCCAAAGAGGGAAGTCATAAATAAGAGATAATGGAGACGGTGGGGAATAGTGATGAGTGCCCGACCGCCGGGAACGAGATAACTATTTAAGTTTTTCAAGGCGATTTCCAAATCTTCAAACGGGACATGTTCCAGGATATCAGCGGCAATTACACAATTCGCCATACTGACGGCGTTGCCGGTTCCCAACTGCTCTTCCTGGAGCAGCTTTGGGTACTCGGGGAGCTCGGCTTCGATCAGGTCTCTCTGGTGACCGACCACCAAGCGGATGTTCAGGAGACCCGCGTTCTTCAGGTTATCGAGGACGCGCCTTAATATCATCGTCCTCCCCACTTCGTGGAGCAGTTTCGTTTTCGGGTCGCCGACCCTAGTGGAACGTCCGGCCGCAAGAACAAGAACTTGTACCATGTCTAGCCTCCTGGTCGGGTGTTTTGGGTTGGGTAACAGTTTCAGCTTCGTTTTCATTCAGGTTCTAGGTTATAGGGTAGAGGAAAGAACGTTTTAAAGTCGAGCTACATTATCACGTTCGGTCTTCTTACTTTTATTGCGCCTCGGGTGTCGATGACAAGCTTCGCTGTATTCGCGATCATTTTGTAATCGTAGGCCGAGTGGTCGGTCAAGATGACGACGCAATCGGCGGCCCTCGCCGATTTTTTGGTCAAAGGCACGGAGTGCATCGTCTTGCCACCCACTTCTATTTGCGGGATGAACGGGTCGTTGTAGGTCAAATTCGCACCTTTTCTCAATAGATCTTTTATCACCTCAAGAGCCGGCGATTCGCGGGGGTCATCAATATCTTTCTTATAAGCGACGCCTAAAATTAGGATTTTGGCACCGCGGGCGGGTTTTTTATGAAGATTCAGGGCCCAGATCACTTTTGTAACAACGTGATGGGGCATCAGTTCGTTTATTTCTCCCGCCAAATCGATGAAACGGGTGAAGAAATTCAGTTCTCTTGCTTTCCACGAAAGGTAGAAAGGGTCCAAGGGGATGCAGTGACCGCCGACGCCTGGACCTGGATAGAAAGGCATGAAACCGTAGGGTTTCGTTTTCGCCGCCTCGATCACCTCCCAGAAATCGATACCCATTTTGTCGGCGAGCATTTTTAGTTCGTTCACGAGCGAGATGTTCACGAGCCGAAAAATGTTCTCCAAAAGCTTCGTCATTTCTGCAGCCCGGGCCGAGGAAACCGGATGAACCCTCTTCAGATAAAGTTTGTAAAAAGCGGCGGCTTTTTTAGTGGAGGCTTCGTTGATCCCCCCTACTACTTTCGGAATGTCGGTGAAATTGGATTTGCTCCCGGGGTCGATTCTCTCCGGCGCGAAGGCAAGATAGAAATCCCGGCCGGCCTTGAGACCGCTTTTCTCTAAAATCGGAAGGAGTAGTTCTTCAGTTGTCCCCGGATAAGTCGTGCTTTCCAAAATAACAATCTTTCCTTTTTTAAGATTGGGATATATATGCTTCGCGGCGTTTTCTATGAAAGACGTGTCCGGCGCCTTATTTTTGTTCAACGGCGTCGGCACCGTGATTAGGACAACGTTGCATTTTTTTATCGCTTTCCATTCGGTCGTCGCCCGGAAATTCTTTTGTACCGCCTTTATCGCCGCGTCGGATATCTGGGCGATGAAGCTCTTACCGGAGTTCAGTTGAGCGACCCGCTTCCTGTTCACGTCGATGCCGGTCACTTTGATTCCGGTCGCGGCAATCGCAAGCGCTGTTGGCAAGCCGACGTAACCTAAACCGACAATCGCCACCCTAGTTTTTGAGTTCTTTCTGGGCATGCTATGATTGTAGGACACGCTATGACTCTTTTCAAAATCTCCAAATTTTTCGTCTACGCAGCCCTTTTTAGTGTTGTTTTTGTGAATGTTCAGACGCTTTTTCCGTTCATAGTTTTCAAGTACGTCTTCTTTCGGAGTATGGTTCTTGCTGCTCTCGTTTCGTTCCTCCTGGGAATCATATTTATGAATACGGAAGAGATGTCAAAATTCGCGGACGATGCCAAACGGCGATTAATGTCTCCTCTCGTCATCGCGGTGACGATCTTCGTCCTCGCATTCCTTCTCGCTTGTCTCTTCGGTTTCAACCCTGCCTATTCCTTCTGGTCCAATTTCGAGCGAGGCGAAGGTGGGTTCCAGATGCTCAATTTCTACATCTTTTTCCTTCTTCTCACCCTTCTTTTCAAAGAGAAGAAAGACTGGTTTTCACTTTTCAAAGTTTCGCTCATTGTCGCCATCATTATGATCGCCTACGGGATATTAGCTGGGCTCGGCGTTCAGGGATTTATCGGTGTTCCTCTTGAGATCGGTCAGCGTTTCCAAGGTTCACTTGGCAACACCGCCTATGTTGGCACCTATCTCCTTTTTTCCATTTTCTACGCTCTCTATCTTCTTATTGATTCCCGTAGCCCGAGATCCAAAATTTTCCTTTTGCCGCTTATTCCGATTTTTCTATTCTTCATCTGGCTCACCCAGACGCGCGGCCCTTTCTTGGGTTTTGCCGCCGGCGTTGCTGTCTTTCTCGCATTTCTCATTTTCCGTGGTTCCCGGAATGCGAAACGCGCTGGTGTTGTTTTTCTCATTCTCCTCATCACTCTCGGTACTTTTCTTTACCAAGTCCGTTTATCGCCTGTGATGCAGAAATTGGCGCTTTCCAGGCTTTTTAATATCACCTTGGATAATCTTTCTACCCAAAGCCGTCTTTGGTCGTGGGGCACGGCCATTGAGGGCTGGAAAGAAAGGCCGGTTTTCGGCTGGGGGCCGGAAAATTACGGCCGGCTCTTTGACAAATATTTCGATACGAGACATTTCATTCCCAATCAACCTTCGGATACTTGGTATGATCGGGCCCATAGTGTCTTCTTTGATTATTTGGCCGAAACCGGTCTTGTCGGCCTTCTTTCTTACCTTGGTATTTTCGCCGTTCTTTTTTTCTGGTTTTTCAAGCGTTCATCGCCAAAAGGTTTTTCGCTTCCGGAGCAGGGGCTTAACCTTGCTATGACGACAGCCTATCTCTTTCAAGGTCTCGTTATTTTCGACATTCTGCCGGTTTACATCAATTTGTTCCTGTTCTTAGGTTTCGTGAATTATAAATTCCATGGCCAAAATATTTAAAAAGTTTGTCATTGTTGTCATTATTGCCGTTGCTGTTACCGGCTGGTGGTTTGGCGCCTATCTTCCATTTCAGAAATCCAAAATGTTCATCGAAGTTATCCGCTCGGGTTCGGTTATCAAGACTGTCGATATGCTGGAGCAGCGGTTTGACGCTGTACTCGGATTTCCGTCGCCGATAGGCAAGGACGAGGTTGTCGGTTTCTTTGCCGACCAGATGGTGAGCGTGTTGGGTACAAAACCGCCCAAGGAGATTGGTACAAGATTGATCGCTTATACCGAAGATAGAGTGAGGGGTGTTCTGGAAAACCCGCGGAGCCCTGAACTCACGAAAGTTCTTCTCAAAATGGCGAGTCTGAACGAGCTTGGTTGGGTAGTCTATCAAAATGAGGTTTACTTCCGCGCCGCCGAAAAATATCTCTATCAATGCCTGGAAGTGAGTCCGAATCGGCCGCAGTGCCTTTACGGTTTGTTCAATATCTATGCGAATTCGGGTCTGAAAGCGGAAGCGAAAGCTGTCGGGGAAAAGATAATCGGTTTTTGGCCTGAAGACAAAGTCATGCGTTCTAAGATAAACCTTCTTTGATGTCGTTCCCAATTATAGTGATAGGGTTCAAATCTGTGAGTAAGGGTTCCTTTAACGCATAAAGGGCAGCTAGGTAGGTTGCTCCGCCCAATGCTATCGTAATGACGGTGTGTGTTCCGAAAGTGTTCATGACGAAGACCACCATTGCCATTATGAAGGTTGCCGCAATTATTCTCGGTAGGTGAATGAGCGTTCTAAAGTTGTTGACGCGTTTCATTGCGAACCAATTGAAACTGTTTGCAAGAGCCTGGGAAGCGATGGTGGCGATCGCGGAACCCACGATGCCGTAGGTGGGTATCAGGAAATAGTTCAAGACAACGTTTGCGATCGCTCCCAATCCCACAAACCATATGAAGAGCCGCTGCTTGTTGTAGGCAAATACGGCGTTCGAGATCAGTGTTCCTGGGAAGACGAGAAAGAAAGTCATCAGAAGCAGGGTGAAGGCGGGCGAAGCCCCGACGTATTCGCTGCCATAGACGAGGAAGACGATCTCATGGGAAAGAAGAATCCCCCCCACCGCAAAGGGAAACGCAATAAGGAACATTGCCTTGATGCCTTTTTCCAGAATGGAATGAAATCTACTGTCGTCGGAGTTCGCAAGTCGGGCGAGCGATGGAAAGAGACTCACGATGAGGTAGCCGGGAATGAGATATACGAGGAGGATTATTTTCTGCGCGGCGGAGTAAAGGCCGACGTCGAGCGCGCCTCGGAGCCACCCCAACATCAGCATGTCGGTGTTGAGCATAATGGTTCCCAAAAGGCTGGCTAGGGCGAAAGGCCACGCTTCGGTCAATATCGGTCTCACGAGTTCCCGGCTGAAAGAGGAAAATACTCTCTTCAAGTGTTTTCGGAGAACCAAGACAAGGGCGAGCGTGCCCGCGGCCGAGCCGGCAGTATAGGCGGCGGTGAGGAGCTTCGTTGACGGAGCGAGATACAAGGCAGCGGCGCCCAAAACAAGGATGGCGAGGTTTGTCAGAATGTTTATGCCGGCTTCTATCTCCATTTTCTCGATGGAGCGGGAATAACCGAAGAAGAAGTCGCGCAGCGTGTCGAAGGTGAAGAGGAAGATTATTATATAGAAAAGATCACTTGTACCCTCCAGCTTCGCGAACAACGGCGCCACGAAGAGAATAAGTGCGGCGCAAAGAGCGACGAAGAAAAACTTTATGGTTAAGGCAGTGCCAATGAGCCTTTCCCTTTGTTCCGGGTTTTTCGCGCTCTCGCGGGTGAGAAGCGGTGTGAGGCCGATATCGGCAAAAATAGAGAAAAATCCGGCGAGGGAAAGAGCATATGAGAAAACGCCGTAGCCCTCGACTCCGAGGATCCGGGCGGCGTATATTATTAGAATCGCTCTAATGAGGCGGCTCACGATGTTTCCGAAGGTAAGCCAAAAGGTGTTCTTCGCGACCGTCTGCCTCATCGTTTTGTTCTCAAAAAGGAACGATTTCAACCCTTGCATGTTTCTGAACCTACGTTTAAAGTATAGACTATGAACGAAAATATCAAACCAGAAAAGCGTGATTGGCTCCTGCCGGGGAGTATAGTGATAGCGGCTGTTCTTATCTCGGTGTCGCTTCTCTACAATGCCGGTTCCGGCAAAAACGGAGACGCGGCGAATCTTGCGCCGGATAAGAACACCCCGACTACTGCTGATATCCGTTCCGTTTCCTCCGAAGACCATATTTTAGGTAGCGCCTCCGCCGATATCATCATTGTCGAGTATTCGGATTTGGAATGTCCCTTCTGCAAAAGGTTTCATCCGGTTATGAAGCAAGTTCTTGCTTCCTACGGCAGTGAAGTCGCATGGGTTTATCGCCACCTACCGCTAGATTCTCTCCACTCTAAGGCGCGGAAAGAGGCAGAAGCGACGGAGTGTGCTGCCGAACTGGGCGGTAATGACGCATTTTGGGCTTATGTCGACAAGATCTTTGAGGTCACGCCTTCGAACAATGGTTTAGATCTCACTCTTCTCCCCAAAATTGCTAAAGACATCGGTTTAGACGAGGCGAAGTTCACAGTATGTCTTGATAGCGGCAAGTACGCCTCAAAGATCCAAAGCGATGTGGATGATGCGACGAAAGCCGGAGCAAGAGGCACGCCTTTTTCGCTGGTTTTAAAGGACAAAAAAATAGCGGGTACCATTCCCGGTGCCCTGCCTTTCGACCAGGTCAAGCTCCTTATTGACGCGGTTTTGGAGTAATGCGTTGGTTCCATTGGGTAATTGCGGCGCTCGGGTTATGGATTTTCGTCTCACCGTGGATTTTGGGCTACTCCGGCATCAATCTGATGCTCTGGAACAATCTTCTCGCTGGCGGACTCATCTTCATTTTTGCACTCTGGAATTTTACGCCGCCCGAAGAATAAGGTAAGATAAATATTATGAACAAAGTCAAAATATACACGACGCCCTCCTGCGTTTACTGTAAGATGGCGAAGGAATATTTCAAGAAAGCTGGTGTTGAATACGAAGAATTCGACGTCGCGCGTGACGAGAAAGCGCGGGAGGAAATGGTCAGGAAATCCCATCAACTAGGCGTGCCTGTCATCGAGATCGGCGATCAGATTTTCGTCGGTTTCAACCGCATCGCTATAGATAAATTCCTCAAAGGATAACTAATCCATGGCTGTTTACGAGCTAGTTATTATTGGCGGCGGACCTGCGGCGGTGGCCGCCGGCGTTTATGCCGCCCGTAAGAAGATAAAGACCGTACTCGTCGCGGAATTCTTAGGTGGCCAGTCTCTCGTTTCCGACGATATCCAGAATTGGATTGGCACAAAGTCCATCTCTGGTTTGGATTTGGCCAAAAATTTTGGGGAGCATCTCCAGGCACAGGAAGGTTTAGAGATTGTTGAAGGCGATTTGGTGGAAAAAGTTGAAAAGACAAGTGAGGTGAATCACAAGGGCCATGTCCATTATCTTGTGACCACAAAGGGAGGCAAAAAATTCATGACCGAAGCGGTTTTAGTTGCCTCTGGCAGCCGCCGTCGCAAGCTCGGTGTTCCCGGCGAGGAAAAATTTGAAGGGAAAGGGGTGGTTTATTGTTCCACCTGCGACGCGCCGCTTTTCAAAGGCAAAACCGTGGCGGTGGTGG
>DATLZO010000015.1:0-20906 GCA_035573955.1 Minisyncoccota bacterium | reverse complement strand
AAAATAATTCGAAGAACCAACGAGAGAGTGCTCGACATCAGGCGGCACCACCGGTACGGAGATTATCTGGTAGTGGGGATGGTAAACGGATGCCCCGGCGGCTCTCCCCCAGTTGTGGAAAATGAGGATGTAGGCAAGACAGGGATCGCCGAGGAGCATCATGTACCGGTCGCGGAAGACCTGAAAAACCTGACAGGCTTGTTTCGACGAAAGAGCTGCGAAATTGCGGTCGTGGTCGCGCGTCACAACGAGGTCATGGTGACCGACGCCGTCGGTCACCTGGTAGATGCCTTGCTTAAATTTCTTTGCACAGCTCGATCCGGGATGGGAAGCGGCCGGGTATTTGTTTGCCACGATAGTGGCTTCCCAATCACCTTTCTTCGCGCCATTGTAAACGAATATCGGTTTATGGGTCTCGAGGATGTTTTCGAACGGACAGTTGCTTTTGGACGCATAGGATTTATCGGCTTTGTTTTTGCCGAAAGCAAGAGTATTCGGTCTCCTACTCCGCTTCGGCGAGAAAAGTATCCAATCGCCCGAGACGAGATCTTGCCGCAGTTCGGCTATGTTTTTCCTATAGTCCATATTCATTAGTCCAAAGCCATCGCCGTATCTTAAATACTTCGGCAAGGGTGGTGAAATATGCCGACGCTTTAACCTTGGAATTCGGGTCATTTACCCAAGTTACAGGAATCTCCTTTATTTTATAACCCAATTTCTTCGCCAAGGCCAAAATCTCAACGTCAAAGCCCCATTTTTCAATACGACTCAATTTAAAAATTTTCTCCGCTGCCCTCCCCGAAAAACATTTAAATCCGCACTGCGTATCCCAAATGCCGGGGAGAAGAAGTACCTGAATTATCAAATTACCGATATTACCCAACACTCTCCTATACCACGGTTGCGGCGGCACAAGGCGAGCGCCGGGAATATCCCGCGAACCAATGATAACATCATAACCTCCTTTCAGATACGGTCTCATTTTCTCAAACTGGCCGGCGGCAGTGGCATTGTCGGCATCCATAAAAAGACGCCATTCGCCTTCTGCTTCAAGCATCCCCCGCCGCACCGCATAACCCTTACCGCGATTTTCAATCCGGAGGAGTTTCAAATTTTTCATAGTGCGACTGAAACGGAGAACCGTTTCCTGCGTCCCGTCGGATGAAGAGCTATCAACCACTATCACTTCGGCGGAAAAATCGGCACCCTTTAAGTATCTGTCAACATCAACTAAAGTAGTCGGCAAACGCTTTGCTTCGTTGTAAGCCGGGATGATGATGGAAAGATATTTTTTCATCTAAATACAAATTTCTTGTAAGCAAAAAAGTTCCAAAGAAGCGAGATGACGGTGGCAAAAATAGCGCCGGCATTAGCTGCCGCTCTTGCCGGTAATCCGAAAACCGGTTCGCCTAGGTCGACGACTAGCGTCGCGACGCTGACGTTGATGACGAGACCGATGAGTGTAAAGAAAATAAAACGTCCGAATTCCCGGGCACCAACCGGTGTACCGGTCGAGAACGTCCAGAATTTATTCCACAAATAGCTGTTCAAAACAGCGGAAACAAAGGAAACTCCCTTAAAGAGGCTGTAATAGAAGCCTGTTGAGAGGTTAGTGAGAGTAATAAGCAAGTTCAGGACGCCGAGATCAATCATTGTGTTTAGAGCGCCGACTGCGGCGAACTTCCCGAACTCGTAGAGATTCGCGACAAAACGGCTACAAAAATAGAGCGCGAAAAGCAAGACAGGCGCGAGAACCGTGAAACCTACAACGGTTGTGAAAACGAGCTTCGGCGTCACGGTAAAACCGACATTATTAAGAGGTAAAAGCAGCAGAACCCCGAACGTGAAACCGATAACGGAAGCGAGGTATGCGTCTTTCCTTTTCATTCAATTCCTAAGACTATTGAATATTTCTTCTTCGACCTCTCTCCGACTGCGGCCGTATTTTTCGCGGGACAGCTCTTTAAGGCGCCGTGCCCAATCCGGGTCGCCTTCCGGCGACGGCATCGTCCTTATGTTGAAGGGTCTGGCCGTCTGGCCATGAATCAAAAGCTTAACATAGGCGTTGAAGTTATCGATGTTTAAAAGATCATCTGCCTTAAAAACCGGTTCGAATTGTTTCACAAGAAAATCGGCGTCCTGCGCCCCGACGCGGAACGAGATGATTGAACCAGCGTTACCGAAGATCGCGTCCCGGATCTTGTCGGTAAGCTGGCCGATGAACTGATGAGCTAGTGTTAGGCTAAGACGGTACTTGCGAGCCTCGGAAAGGATGACAGCGATAGAATCGGTCGTGAAATTCTGGAACTCATCGATATAAAGGTAGAAATCCCGGCGTTTCTCTTCGGGAATGTCTATCCGCGAGAGGGCAGCCATCAAAATCTTGCCCGTGATTATCATACCGAGAAGGTTGGCATTAATGTCGCCAATCCGCCCTTTCGAAAGGTTCACGAGAAGTATTTTCCCTTCGTCCATCACTTTCCGAAAATCGAAAGCTGACCTGGCCTGGCCTATTATCACTCTCATATAATCGTTAGCCGTGAAATTATTGAACTTGGAAGTGATGTAGGGCGTCATGTTCGCGAGCGCAGCCTCGCCTCCAGCCTTCGAGGCTTCTTTCTCCCAGAAGTCATAGACAGTCGGGTTCTTGGTGCGGGAGAGCTTTCGTTGCCGGTAAAGTGAGTCGGTAAAAACTCGAGCGACCTCAACAAGCGTCGCGGGCTCGTTCGGTGCGTCCTCCATGAGAAGCAAAAGGGCGTTCCGCATGTATTGCTCAAACATCGGACCCATTGTCTCCTGCGAGAAAAGCTTATTAAAGATGTTCTGCATTTCGTTCACAATGAACGTCTTCTCTTCCGGTCGGTTGAAATCATACTCGATCATGTTCAAGCCCAAAGGCCGTTCGATGTCACCCGGATCGAAGACAATGACATCGTCATTCCTAGACTTCGGCACAAGCCCAAGGATGTCATCAACAAGATCGCCGTGCGGGTCTAAAACCGCTATGCCCTTCCCATCTCTAAGGTCATGAGCGGCCATATTGAGAAGAAGATTAGATTTACCGGTGCCGGTTTGGCCTATTATGTAAACGTGCCTTCGCCGGTCGTCGTCAGATATCACAACGGGCACGCTCTCGTTGCGGAACGATGTGATCCCGATTGGAACACCGTTTTTTGGGAGATCGGCGGGCGGTGCCGCTTCCCGCGCTTTGAGCGTTTTGATGCGCGGCACCTCGGTGAAAGGTGTTGGGAAATGAAACAAGCTTGCGAGTTCCTCGCTTGTGAGTAACATTGCCTCGTTTCCGGAGAATTCGCGGAACGAGAACTTATGGGCCAATTCCCGAATATTCCTGGGTTGAATTACCTTGAAGCTGTTCCGGGAAGGAGCACCGAACTGGGAAAAACTGGCCGCGAGCCCGTCGAAAATCTCCTGAGCCTTGAAGTCACTGGGCGCCGAAGCGAAAATACGGACATTGACTTCGAAAAGCGGTTTCATAAGTTTTGATTCCACTATTTTGACACTCTGCTCGTCAACTATCTTCGGTTCCTTATTCTTTGCTTTTCCCTTCGCTTCACCGTGGACAGCCCGGCCAATGTCCTCCATAGAAAACATCAATGAACTTGCCAAAACATCAGCCAAACTCCAGCCCTCCTTTAAGGATTTTAAGGCGGCATTTATCTCCTTCTTACCGGACTTTGATTTCATCACTACAAACTGAATGGCACCGCCCTCGCCTATCTCGTTTATTTTGCCCAAAGCGCCAGCAATTGGAGAAAAAGTGTCGGCACCAACTTCTGTGTAGGTTCTAACGGGTAGGATAAATTTTTCATTCAACGCAAGACGGCCGCCTAGAGTTTTGCCGGTGTAATTGAAAATGTTATAGTCGTCGGATGGCCTAACATCGGCGTCCGGCCAAATCGAATGAATTTGGCGGACAAGCGCTTCACTCAACGAGTGGTGTATGCCGGCAAAAAAGTGTATCTCCTCACCAACATAAGGAACGGCCACCTCAAAAACGAACGGCTTGCCGAGCCCGCCTAGAGTCGTAAAAAGCTGCTCGGAAAGCCCTATCTCCTTGTTGAGGTCCTTTCCTTCTTTCTCGTGGTGCGGCAAGCGAACGAGAAAAATTTTCATCCCCAGCGCCTCCAAATGCCGTCGCCGTTCCATTATTCTCTTGAAAAACCAACCGCCGAAAGCGGCGACAACGATGACAAGCGCAAATATGAAGTATGGCATTTCAGCTCAAAATCCCCCTTCTTTTCAATTCAGGAAGGAGTTTATCGACGAGCGCGTCATGGAAAGCATCTTCTACAAACGGCCCGTGGCGAGTAGCGGTTTTAAGTGCTTTCTCCAGACCCTTCTCGAAAACAATGTTGATCAACTCCTCCACTTCTGCCTTCGCATTGGTCGACGAGTCATCTTTGGCCAAATAAGAAGGGAGTGATTCCGTGGACGAGACTTGAGAAGAAACTTCTTCCGGAGGCGCCGGCTCATTAATTAGTTCTTCGGTGAACGATTTCAATGACCGTTTCAAAACGTCTTTTTCTTGCAATTCCTTCGCATCCGGCGATGTCTTTTCGGTTTCAATATGCCTTCCTAGATTCGAAAGACTCTTTTCTATGCTCTCGTGGAAATTCCTGACTTTGGCCATGATATAATTATAAAACAAATGAGCTCACGCTCAAAAAAAATTCTCCTTCTTATCTTTGTCGCCGCTGCCTTCCTTCGCTTTTACGACATCGGGAATGTTCCGCCCGGCCTCTACGGCGACGAGGCAATGAACGGCAATAATGCTGTTACGGCTTTGGATAACCGCGACTTCAAGGTCTTTTATGAAGAAAATAACGGGCGCGAGGGCCTTTTTATAAATATCCAGGCGTTGTTCCTAAAATCAGCCGAAGTTTTGGGCATCCCTAACCCCCGAGAGGCGTGGGTCCTTCGGGCCGCGAGCGCCGCCTTCGGCACACTCACCGTCCTTGGTATCTATTTCCTGATGAAAGAACTATTCGCCGCAGAAGGCGCCGCACTTTTTTCATCGTTCCTCATGGCGACAGGATTCTGGCATATCGTCTTCTCTCGCATCGGTTTTCGCGCCATCATGGCGCCTTTCTTCTTAGTTTGGGGCTTGTACCTTCTCATGCTTTCATTAAGACGCGACAATAAATGGCTTCCGTTCGCGGCGGGCGCGGTCTACGGCCTCGGGATGCATTCCTACATCTCTTATCGGGCCACGCCTCTTCTTATCGTCATAATCCTTGCTCTTTTAGGAAAATCTTTCGGTTGGAAAAAAATACTCTATCGCGGCACTACTTTCTTCGCCGCAGCGTTGATTGTCTTTACACCGCTCGGTCTCTATTTTCTAGATAATCCCGGCGACTTCTTTGGCCGCACTTCGGACATCTCCGTCTTTAATTCACCAACACCTCTAAAACAAATTACATTGAATATCCTGAAAACAGCCGGCATGTTCAATGTATCTGGCGACTGGAACCCCCGGCATAATATTCCCGGCGCCCCGCTTCTTTTTTGGCCAGTGGGAATATTATTTCTTATCGGCTTAGCTTTAACCATAACCAATGCCCTTAAAAATCCCAAAACCGAAACCATAAATTCTAAACAATTTCAAAATTCAAATGACTCAAATCCCAAAAGTGTTTCGGGTTTTGGTCATTCGAATTTAGGATTTAGAATTTTATTACTTTGGCTCATTATCACCGCATTACCGGTTGTTATATCTAACGAAGGGATACCGCACGCCCTTCGCTCCATTCTGATGATTCCGACCGTTTTCATGATCGCGGCCCTTGGCGGCATGCGCATCTATGAATTTCTAAAAATGGGAGGTAGCCGCATGCAAAGCGTCGCCTCGTTTCTTTTTCTCACACTCCTCTTCTTGAATGCCTATCAAACATACTTCCTCGACTGGGCGAAACGCACCGACGTGGCCGAGGCTTTCAACGTAAAATACGTTAAAATTGCCAAAGAGATTAATTCTCTTCCTAACGAAACACCCAAGTATCTTATTTTGGACACCGGCGGTCAGGATATCCGCAAAATCGGCTCCCCCGCCCAAACCATAATGTACCTCACCGATACCTACAGCCTTGAAAAACAAAAAGAAAAGAATGTTCGCTTTATCACGCCGAAAGAAATCAGAACCGTACCGAGCGGCAGTTTCATATTCCAATTATAGGAAACTATAATTACGCACGGTCGTCTATAATTATGGTTAAAAATATTTTTTAATGACATCAAAATCTAAAATTAAAGACCTTGGATTCTAATAGAGCCAGCGGGATTACTGACGCTTGTCGCGCTGTCGTAGCGGGAATTCGGTGTCGTGATAGGACCGGTTTGACCCGAACCGCCTAGCCAATCTGTTTGCTGAAACACGTCATTCTGCCAGCGCGTGAGGTAGTCAATAAGTTGAATTTGACCAATATTAGTGCCGCTCCCCGGCCATTCCACTGTCACCGTCGCTTTTTGAGTGGATGGATCTTCGTTGCCGCCCGAAGAAACGATATTGCCGTTCGTGTCACGGTTCACGTTTGCGACATTGAAATATCTTGTGAAAGCAACACTGTTCCAGAGACGCTGGATTTCGTCGGCCGAAAGAGCGCGGTTGTAGATGCGGACGTCGTCAATGTAATGCGTGGTTGCGCCAGCGCTTCCCCATTCACCAAATTGAATTGTTCCGCCGGTGTAAAGCGATTGACCGGAAAGAGCGTTTGTCGTCGCACACTGCGCTCCATCGACATAAACCATAACCGTAGAACCATCATAAGTACCAGTTACCATATGCCAAGTATTTGTTGTAAAAGCAGAGGCACAACCGGAAGCATTGTGTTGTGCCAAAGCATCATCTATCACTCCGAATCTGACAACGGCAAAACTGTCAGAATATAGAAGCCAAGCTCCAGCCACCCCAGGCCAGTTATTTCTTACATAGTCATACCAATTCACGTGGTTTGGAACCTTAACCCAAGCCGAAACCGTAATTGTGCTCGTTGGAAAATTATTGAGTGGAGTTGAAATACTCACCCTATCATCAACGCCGTCAAAACTTAGACAATTACTCACCCTACAAGTTGAGGTCGCCCGAGCCGGCGCACCCACAAAAGTACCGTGGTTTGCATTCCCCGACGCATCGAAAGTTGTAGTTGTTGCTGTACTTGTTGATTCATCCATTTTCCAATGCGCCACCAAACCATTTGTGTTCTCATTGCTGATAACGCCTTCTTGCCCTTCAACAATAATAAGTTGAGTGCCGGAAGCATTCACAAAATAGGAGGTGCTCGTGCCCTTGGTCAGGTCATAAATGTCCCGCCAATCAGAAGCGGCCACCGTCCTGACTTTATCTACAAGATCCTGAGCCAAACTCGTCCCGATCTGAACATTCTGGTTTGAGGCGCTCGAGCGAAGCATGAAAGTGACACCCAAGCTCGCCGCGCCGATTAAAACAGCGCCGATTGCAAGACCAATTAAAACTTCAATCAAACTTTGACCAGACCTTGATTGAAAAATTTTTAATTTTGAATTTTCAATTTTCATTGAATTTTCAATGATTTAATGCCCCAAATGAAATTGAAAATTGAATAATTGAGTTATTGATTGAAAATTGTAAATTGATGATTGTAAATTTTTACTTAAGGTCATTATACAAATTTGAAATCTCAGAATCAGATAAGGCCCGGTTGTAGATACGCACTTCATCAATTCTTCCCGTGAAACCATTCTGGATATTAGTTCCGTCAGTCGTAACTGCAAAAGCAACCGGATAATTGCTGGAGATAATGTTGCCGGTTTTGGAAACACTGGTGGAAGCATTATTAACGTAATTTACCAGATTTGAACCATTATAGACGCAGGCCACAAAAGTCCATTGATTTAAACTAACAGTTGCAGTGGATTGAGCACTGCTCCAGCTACCAGTGTTAAACTGACAAAGAGTCTGATTGGCATCATTAAAGAAAAGCAGCCAAGAACCAGTATGGACACCAGTCCAAAAATATTTACCGACGATCCTCTGCCAGTTTGCGGCTGCGGTCCTATAAACCCAAGCCGTAACGGTAAACGCGTTGCCAGTCACGTTTAAACTACTTGAGTCGGGAATTCGCACGTAATCGTTGCTGCCGTCAAAACTCAAACAGTTCCCTGCTCTGCAATTTGAACTCGTTTCCCAAACAGCGCCGTTATTAACAGTTCCGATGTTAGCAAATCCAGAAGAATCATAGGTTGTTGTCGCCGTATTTTCATCTAAATGCCAATAACCGATTAAGCCGCTGTCTTTCCTCGTAGTAATCGCGCCGCGGGAAGTAAGAATTATATCCCCCACTACACCGTCCTTCTTCGTATTCACAAGGGAAATGACCCTCGTTTCAGAAAGTTTGCCGGTTATCGCCGAAAAGAGTGCGTCTACGGTCGAAGTGGCCGGGTTGCCAAAGAAAACGTTACGGCCAAGATAATAGGTCCGAGCAACCGTGCCAGAAGCGTAACTCGAACCGCTGAAAACTTGGTAGGACGAACTCGCGTTCGAAAACCGGACGCCCCATGCTTTGCCGTCTTCCTGGGTCACTGCTCTCTTTTGGGTATCCCGCACAACCGCCGCGAGTTCGCTCATCGTTAGTTCGATTGCCTGCGAACCTTTATACTTGGAAAAAGCGACAAAACCGACCAAAGAAACGGATGTTATTATGGCTACCGTTATCAGGACTTCCACAAGTGTCAGACCGCTTCTCATCAGAACTGGGTCGTGAGTTGATAAATGGGAACAATGATGGCAAGCGCGATGAGACCGATCACGAATCCGATCACAAGAAGCAGCGCCGGCTCTAGAAATGAAACCAGTGTCTTCAGGGAACTGTCTATCTCCGAGGCATAAAAGTCGGCAAGCGTCCCTAGCACTTCCTCAATATGGCCGGCCTTCTCGGATATAGCGACTAGGTTCACCACTGTCCGCGGGAAGAACGGCTCGCGTTTGAAAGCGTCGCCGACTGTAAGTCCCTTCATTAGTCCCTCGCGGGAGACGCGAAGGAGCGCTTGTTTCAGCTCAATATTGCCAACTGCATCGGCTGTTATCTCCAAAGCATCGGTTAAAGGCATGCCGGCCTTAATAAGCGAAGCGAGAGTGGCCGCGAAACGTTGAAGCGCCACCTTTTTCACGATGTCCTTGATAATGGGAATTTCGCTTACTATTGAAGCGACAAATTTCTTGAAAAAAATAGAAGTTTTGTAGAAAACAACAAGGGCAACGGCCGCGCCGGAGAGCGCGAGAAGAATCAGAATCCCAAATTTCCCGAAAAAAAGACCGATACTGAAAACAATGCGAGAGAAAACCGGCGGCTCGAAGCCCGATTCTATGAAAACGTTAGCAATCTTCGGCAGTGCAAAAGTGACAAGGAAGACAAGGATGAGAACGGAGGTAACAAGCAGTAATGCCGGGTAGACAAGTGCGCTCCGCATCTGGTCTTTCAAAGCCTTCTCCTTTGTGAGTGACTCTGTGAGATTTTCAAAAACCGCCTCTAGATTGCCGGACGACTCACCGGCCTTCACTAAGTTGATGTAGACCTGGCTGAACATCTTCGGATACCTGGCAAAAGTAGTGTAGAACGGCTGGCCCTTTTCGAGGTTGGAGCGAATCTCCACCAGAAACGAACGGACGGCTGATTTTTGGAAATCTTCGATTAGTATATTGATAGCCTGGAGAAGACTCGTCCCGATCTTTAACATCAACGCCAGGTACTTGGAAAGGAATATCTGATCGGTTAGGTTAATAGTGCCGCCGAAAATACCTAAACTCTTCTTTCTTGAGATTTGAGCAATGGGCTTTATGGAAACGGGCCGGAGACCGTGTGAAGAAAGATAAGCAAGAACTTCGGCAACGTCCTTTGCGTCAATATCTCCTTCAGCTACTTTACCCGAGGGCTCTGATGCGATGTAGTGATATTGCATAACTTTAGTTTATAAGTTTTGAGTTATAGTTTGTAGAGACATGCCTCAATATCAACTATAATCGATCGTTTATTCTCGAATGACTCGGAATAATTCATTGATGGTTGTCATGCCCCGCTCCACCTTCCTTAATCCATCTTCGAAGATAGTTATAGTCCCCTGCTCGCGGGCAACCTTCTTCAGAATATCCAGATTAAAACCCGGATCGACAATAGCCTTTCTCACATTCTCGGTTATCTCCAACGTCTCAAAAAGACCAATTCTTCCGTAATAGCCGGTGTGATTACAGGCCACGCATCCCTTCCCGCGATAAAAAACCTTAGGGATCTTCACTTTGTCGGGATCCGCTCCTAATTCCCCGAGCGTCCTCTTTATGGTGGCAACGGTCGTCTCGTCCGGCGTGTAAGATTCAATGCATTCAAGATGTATCCGGCGAGCAAGACGCTGGGACGAGACGGCGTTCAGGACCGCCGCAACCAGGAAGGGCGGCGTACCCATGTCAATGAGCCGCGGCACGGCAGTCGGCGCATCGTTTGTGTGGAGAGACGAAAGCATGAGATGTCCAGTCAAGGCCGCTTGGACACCAACGTTAGCCGTTTCCGGGTCACGGATCTCGCCGACCATGATGATGTTCGGGTCCTGCCGCAAAAGCGATCGGAGCCCCGAGGCAAAAGTAATTCCTGCTTGGACATTCACCTGCACCTGGTTTACATAGCGCATGTCGTATTCTATTGGGTCCTCGATAGTCACTATATTCACATCCGGTTTATTCAGAATATTCATTATCGAATAGAGGGTAGTGGTCTTACCGGAACCGGTCGGACCGCAGACGAGCACCATGCCGTAGCTCTTCTTCACCGCCTCCTGGATAACCTTAATGGTATCTTCGAACATGCCGAGTTCCGCGAGTGAGAGCGGCTTCTGGGCGGCGGCGAGGAGACGAAGCTCAACTTTCTCGCCATAGAAAGTCGGGATTATGGAAACGCGGACATCCACCAGATCGCCGCCTATCTTGTAGCGGAAACGACCATCCTGGGGGTGATAGTGTTCGTCGACGCGGAGGTTTGCCAAGATTTTTATACGAGCGACGACTGCCGGGTGGATCTCCTTCGGCATTCTGATTATCTCGTGCAAAACGCCATCAATGCGGTAGCGGACGAGGATGGCGTCATCTAAAACCTCAAAATGGATGTCGGAGGAGCGGGAAGAAAGTGCATAAGCCATCAGGTTGTCGACGATTGCGACGATCGGCAGATCAGAGGCAGCTTCTTCCAAGTCGCCCTTGGCCTTGGAGCGGAGGGATTCGCGGACGCTCTCCTCAATAATCTTCTTGAAATCCTGGGTGAGACGCTTTTCATAGAGGGCAAAGCCGCGGTTTAGATCATCGTCAGTCGCAAGATAAGGTTTCACGCGGCCGCCGAGACGGAGTTCGAGAAAATCTATGGTCTCGAGATCGGTTGGATTTTCCATCGCGACGTTGTAAGCGCCGTCGGCGTCGATGCTGAAAACAACGACCCGCCTGCGGCGGGCGGTATCTTCTGGGATAAGATGGAGCGCTTTCTCGTCTATCTTCATAGTCCCCAAATTAACCCGCTCGACACCCAAGGCCCGGGCAATGAGGAGATAGAGATAGTCCTTATTGATGAGTCCCTGTGAAACGAGGATATCTGCAAGATCTTGCCTCTTCCTTTGCGACTCGGCCTCGAGGTTGTCGAAAAGCGCCGGGTCGATGATGCCCTGTTTCACCAAGATGTCCTTAAGCTTTTCTGGCGGGAGCGTTATCACGGGAACATCAATACAAAATTATTAATACAATTATAACGGAAATAGCCGCGGGCAACCATAAGTAACGCAGGGAAAAACGCTCGTTTTTCTTCAATAATCTGCTTGTGAAGAGAGACCCGGCGACGGCCGCGGCGAGAATGAGCAAAAGATAGTAAATCCAGGCATAACGCCACAAAGGATCGCCAAGAAGCATTATCGCGAGAGCACCGAGATACGGTTCCTCGTCCTCGAAAAATCTTCCACCAAACTTAGCGTTGAAATACCTGGCAACCCAGAGAAAAACGAGTGCGGCGGCAAACGATATCAAGTAATAGAGAGCAAAACGGGTGAAATGATAACCGAAGACATAAGCGATGCTCCGATAAGGCGGCACCAGGTGTTTCAAAATCTCCCCGCCGTCGCGCCAGGCGAGATATTGTCCATAGACCAGGTAGAAATAATAAAAGACTAAGACGACAAAAGCGCCCCAAAAGGCGTTTTTAGAGACCGAGCTGATCCGCCGACCAGAAACCCAAGGCAAAAACTGGCACAAAAGCAGGGCGACAAGAACGGCGGCCGAAAAATAGACCGAAAACATCTACAGGTCGAGTTTGTTCCCTACCTCATAAACGTTGGGTTCGTTGCCGCCATCCTTACTTTCCACATCACCAGCTTGTCCGTTGGAGTACTTTACGCTTTCCATTATCGCGTTCAATTCGTAATTGGTGCCGCTGCAACCGTAAGAGTAAAAACAAGCGCCGCTTGTCGCGTCCGCGCACTCGCCGGTAGTCGCGCCGTTATTCGGATCAAACGGCAGACGCGAGATAGGAGAACCGGAAGAAATGTCCGCGAAATCGATAGTCACCCACCCGCTGCCGTTAACGGTGGTTGAAGCGGCAGCAGCCGTCACACAACTCGTAGTTGCGGAAAAGTATTCCGTCGTGCCCGAGGTGCAAACGGCGGCGCCGTTGGTACAAGCGTTGCCTATGCCTCCCAGATAAGGCGTTGCGACATCGGTAAGGTAAAGGGAAATGGCACGGTTGATGTTCGCAAGGTCGGATATTCGCGTGGAATCCCTGGCCTGCCGGATAAGTTCAGCCGGATTGATAACCAAAATAACGGCGGTTGCAAGAACGCCTAGAATGGCTATGACGACCAGGAGTTCAATGAGTGTGAATCCTTTTTTCGCCTTGTTCATTGAATCTAATTATAACAAAATCTCCGCCTTTGGATAAGTATTAACTAGAGGTCAAGCTTGTTGCCTACCTCATATATATCGCTTTGGTCGCCTCCATCCACGTTCTCAACGGCGCTTCCGCCACCTTTGGCAAATTTCTTGCTTTCCATCACCGCGTTTATCTCATAATTCGTGCTGTTGCACCCGAACGAATAGAAACAGATGGCCGTACCATCCTCGGCACAATCACCGCTCGCAGCGCCGTTATTCGGATCCAAAGGCAGACGCGAGAGCGGAGAACCGGAAGAAATGTCCGTGAAATCCACCGAAACCCAGCCGTTGCCGTCGACGGTTGTGGTCGTGTAAGTCGAACAACCCACGATTCCGGAGAAAAACTCGGTTGTTCCGGAAGTGCACCGGGCTGCGTTGGAGCAAGATGTTGAAGGGCCGCCGAGATAAGGCGTTGCTACGTCGGAAAGGTAGAGCGAGACGGCGCTCGAGAGAGCCGCAAGGTCGGATATTCGCGTGGAATCCCTGGCCTGCCGGATAAGTTCAGCCGGATTGATGATCAAAATAACGGCGGTTGCGAGAACCGCAAGGATGGCGATGACAACCAGAAGCTCGATTAGAGTGAAGCCCTTCTTCATCTTTCAATTCAGTATAGCAAATTCACCACCGCGGCAGGCTCACTTATACACATGCCTACCTTTATCCGGCAAGAAATGTTTTAATCTTTTTTACAAGCTCTTCGATGGAAAGTTTGGCTTTTACAAAGTAACCAATAGCCCCCAATACCTTCCCTTTCTCCACATCGCTCTCTTGACCAAGGTTTGAGATGATAACAACGGGCGACGATCCGTAAGCCGGGTTGTTCTTCAACTGTTCCATGAATTCAAAACCGGACATCTTCGGCAGAATGATGTCCAAAAGGATAAGGTCGGGATGAGTCGACTTCAGGGCGGAGAGCGCCGCTTCGCCGTCGCCAGCATGAATGACAACATAACCTTCCTTCTCGAGACGCTGTTTCAGGAGATTCGCCAAAAGCGGCTCGTCCTCAACCAAGAGAATTATCTTTTGCTGATCGGACATAACACTACTATTATACCAGCCACTGGGGTTTAGCCAATAGCCGCTAGCGGCTATACCATATTAGCGGCCAAAACAATTAAAAACTTTTTAGTTGTCCCAAAACCGTGACTTAAGGCTCCACGGCCAACACCTTTTTATTTCAACAAAACCCAAATGGCCCACCGGCAAATATCGCTATTCGCCATTGGACTCTTCGTGTTTTGCGCGACTATATTCTCCGAAATCAGAGAAAATAAATTTAATTGATCCACGCACAGCTTCCGCTACGCGTGCCTTGTTACGACTTCACCCATGTCACCGAGCCAGCTCTGATACGCGCTAGGCGCACTTCAAGCTTTCCCGGCTCCCTTGGTGTGACGGGCGGTGAGTACAGGACTCGAGAACGTATTCACCGCGGCATTCTGATCCGCGATTACTAGCGATTCCGACTTCATGAGGGCAAGTTGCAGCCCTCAATCTGAACTGAGGCGAGTTTTAAGGGATTAGCTCCGCCTTGCGGCTTCGCGGCCCGCTGTACCCGCCATTGTAGCATGTGTGTAGCCCAGGGCATCAAAGGGCCATGCTGATTTGACGTCGTCCCCGCCTTCCTCCGTCTATAAGACGGCAGTCTCGTCTGACACTTGTAACAGACGACAGGGGTTGCGCATGTTACCCCATTTAAGGGAGCGCCTCACGGCACATGCTGACGGCAACCATGCAGCACCTGTGCTTACGTCCTTGAGAGACACCGTCCCTTTCGGGACGATTTCGTAAACATTTCAAGCCCTGGTAAGGTTCCTCGTTTACCATCGAATTAAACCACATGCTCCACCGCTTGTGCGAGTCCCCGTCTATTCCTTTGAGTTTTAAGCTTGCGCTCGTACTTCCCAGGCGGCCGACTTAACGCGTTAGCTTCGCCACCCCGAGGGTCGATACTCGAGACAGCCAGTCGGCATCGTTTAGGGCGTGGACTACCGGGGTATCTAATCCCGTTTGCTCCCCACGCTTTCGCGCCTCAGGGTCAGGAACGTCCCAGCAGAATGCCTTCGCCTTTGGTGTTCCGCACGATATCAACGGATTTCACCCCTACACCGTGCGTTCCATCTGCCTCTTACGCCCTCTAGCTTCGCAGTTTTCGAAGCGGCGGGAAGGTTAAGCCCTCCCATTTAACTCCGAACTTGCAAAGCCCCCTACGCGCCCTTTACGCCCAATAAATCCGGACAACGCTTGGGGCCCTCGTATTACCGCGGCTGCTGGCACGAGGTTTGCAGCCCCTTATTCCTACCATACAATCAGCCGAAGCTTTTTCTGGTAGAAAAGGAGTTTACGACCCGAAGGCCTTCATCCTCCACGCGGCGTCGCTCGATCAGGCTTTCGCCCATTGTCGAATATTCTCGACTGCTGCCTCCCGTAGGAGTACGCACCGTGTCTCAGTTGCGTCGTTGGGAACCGGGCTCTCACCCTCCCTACCGGTCGTAGCCTTGGTAGGCCGTTACCCTACCAACAAGCTGATCGGACCTAGGCCGATCACCGAGCGGATTGCTCCTTTACTAACAGCCAATTTCTATCTGCAATCCGCTCGGAAATCCTAAATTCTAAATCCTAAATCCTAAACAATGTTTAGAAATTAGAAGTTAGAAGTTAGAAATTTCTAGATGGATCAATGTGTAAGATTGCAGACACAAATTGACTGTCAGACTATTGGGTATTAGCCATTCTTTCGAATGGTTATTCCCATCTCGGTGGTACGTACCAGGGTGTTACTAACTCGTTCGCCACTAACCTCGCGCATAGCGCGAGAAAATCCGAAATTCTAAATCCGAAACTCTAAACAAATTCAAAATCCAAAATTCTAATTTTCCAAACACATGTTTGTGATTTGGGATTTAGAACATTGGGATTTGTTTAGGATTTCGATATTTGTGCTTCGAATTTCCTTGTGCTACGCACAAGATCCGTTCGACTTGCATGCCTTATCCACGCCGCCAGCGTTCGTCCTGGACCAGGATCAAATCCTCAAAATAAAGCTCGCTCCGCTCGCTATCACCGATGCAAAACTACAAATAGCGCGAATCTACAAAAGTACATTCGTAGATTCGAATGAATTCGCAGCTTCGCATCGCGTAAAGCGAAACGAAGTTGAGCGAAATAATTGGGACAACTAAAAAGTTTTCAAGTTGTGGAATTTTCAATTTGCGTTATGTATCGGGAACAAAAAACACCCGATCCGGATGTTTTAAAACTTTGGAAGTTTTAAAAAACCCGTTTTACATAATACCTTCATTATATGGAAAGGCGAATCATTGTCAATCCCCACATAAATGCTTATATGCGGGGGCAAGCTTGCCTAAATCCGGGCCTTTAACTACAATGATTTGGTTATGAAAAAGGACATTCACCCTCAATACTACCCCAAAGCCCAGGTTATTTGCGCTTGCGGCAACAAATTTACGGTGGGGGCGACGAGCGAGAAACTGGAAGTGGAGATCTGCTCCAAGTGCCACCCGTTCTACACTGGCGCGAAAACATTTATTGACACCACCGGCCGGGTGGAACGTTTCCGTGCAAGGAGTGCCAAGGCCACAACTGCCGGTAAGAAGGCGGCCACCGAGCCGAAAAAGAAAGCGAAGATTAGAAAACAATAACTATGGAACTTAAAGTCAAAGAAAGAACAGTAACGGGCAAGAAAGTGAAAATCCTTCGCAAGGAAGGACTGATTCCGGCCGAGCTTTTCGGCCGCGGCGTGGAGAACCGACATCTTGCGGTGTCCGAAAAAGAATTTATTAAGATCTATAAATCGGCCGGGGGTCACACTATCGTCTATCTTGTCGATGAGAAAGGCGGAAGAATACCGACATTAATCGCCGACGTAAAACGGCACCCGCTTTCCTTCCGACCGCTATCAATTGATTTCCACCAGGTTAAAATGGACGAAGCGACCGAAGCAACCGTGCCCATCGAGTTTGTCGGCACTGCTCCGGCAGAGAAAGCGGGTCTCGTCGTCGTTAAAGTTCTCCATGAGATCGAAGTCAAATCCCTACCGGACAAGATTCCTCATTCTTTCATCGTTGATCTCACGAAACTCGAGAAAAACGGCGACAGTATCCACGTGAGCGACCTTAAAATGCCAAATGGCGTCAAAGTCGCTCTTTCTCCCGAAACTGTAATTGCGAGTGCCACCGAAAAAACCAAGGAAGAAGAGATACCCACGTCCACTGCGCCGGAAACAGTGGCCACTAGTGCTCCTGAGAAAGCTGAAACTAAGGAGGAGGAAGCACCAAAAGAATAGAAGAAACAACAGGCGCCTCTCCGCTGTTATAATTAACAGTATGGGTCGCAAAATCTACGACGTGAATAGCGGCGGCAAGAGACGTCTTAATTTGTCTTACACGCCTGTCACACGCATCCCCATTAGTAGGGTG
This sequence comes from Minisyncoccota bacterium, assembly GCA_035573955.1. Classification (GTDB taxonomy): domain Bacteria; phylum Patescibacteriota; class Minisyncoccia; order UBA6257; family GWB1-50-10; genus GWB1-50-10. Next base: position 3,524 of record DATLZO010000015.1, on the reverse strand, counting down.
TTTAATTTCGCCATTATCATCCTCGTTCTTCTCGCTTTTTCGGGACTGCTCGTCGGGACAAAAATCAATGCTCCCACCGTGGCAGCAGAAGCAACAAGTACGGAAAACGGCGTCACAAGCCAGGAAGAGCGGGCTGCACTCGAGAACCAACTTAACGAACTCGAACGCCAAATAGCCGAGGACCAAAAAAAGATCGAGGAATACAGGAAACAAGGCAACACCCTGAAAGGCGAGATAAATTCCCTGAACGCAAGGATCAATCAATTAAACCTTCAGATCAAAGCCATCAACCTAAATCTTGATAAACTCAACGACGAGATAACGAGCACACAAAAGAAAATAAACGTCACCGAGAACAAAATCAGCGGCCATAAACTGACACTATCGAAGAACATCCGCGACCTCTACGAATCAGACAGCCAAAGCCTAATGGAGGTTCTCCTCGCAAACAGGAATATCTCAGATTTTTTTGGCAACATCGAGAGCATTACGCTGGTTCAATCGAACATCAAAACAGCCCTGGATCAGATCGTCGCTCTCCGGGAAGATCTACTCGAACAAAAGCAGGAGCTCGCCCTGGAGAAATCAGACGTGGAAAACCTCAAAAACTACCGGGAATCACAGAAGAAGATGATCGCTTCGACACAAGCCGAAAAGAAACGTCTACTCACAATAACCAAAGGAAAAGAATCGGAATATCAGAAAATAGTCGCGGAGAATAAAGAATCGGCTGCTCAGATTAGAAGCCGCATTTTCCAACTCCTGGGTGGCGGCGAGTTATCATTCGAGAAGGCATATGAGTACGCCAAACTCGCCGAAGGCGCGACGGGAGTTAGGGCTGCTTTTATTCTCGCTATTCTCCAGCATGAGTCTCTTCTCGGCAAGAATGTAGGTCGTTGCAGCTACACAACAGCCATGCATCCAACGCGGGACATTCCTGTCTTCCTAGCTCTACTTTCCAAGCTCGGCATTGATTCTAATTCCACTGTGGCGTACGTCTCTTGTCCCAACGCCCATGGTGCCTACGGTGGCGCGATGGGACCAGCACAGTTCATTCCCTCAACGTGGGCACTCTACGGCGGCTGGAAGAAAAACGGCACGGCTTGGGAATATTTCCCTGACAAGGATTCTATCGGCAGCGTCTCCGGAAACCAACCATCAAACCCTTGGAACAACGCTGACGCCTTTGTTGCAACCGCCATCTACCTCAAGGACTCCCTGGAATCTTCCGCTTGCCGTAACTACGCTAGCCAGATCCCGAATCAGGCGCAGACTTTGAAGGAAAGGTGCGCTGCCGCCAAATACTACGCCGGCAACCGGTGGTACAACTATCGTTTTGTCTACGGCGACCCCGTTCTGAAAAATGCCGCCAAATTCCAACAGGATATAGAAATTTTAACGGCCGGTTAATAAATAATTCTCAATTTCTAATTTTCAATTTTCAAACAGGAATTGAGCAATTAATTCATTAAAAATTCATTGGAAATTGTAAATTGAAAATTTTTAAATTTTTTCCTGAAAAGCGGCTACAACCTTATCTAAATCCCCTTCTAAAATTCTCTCCAAATTCGAAAACTTCTTACCCAACCGATGGTCAGTGATGCGATCCTGAGGAAAGTTATAGGTTCTTATCTTTTCCGATCGATCGCCCGAACCAATTTGGCTTTTCCGTAACTCTGAGACTGAGCCAACGGCCTGTTCTCTCTGCATCTCGTAGAGTTTCGTTCTAAGAATCTCCATTGCTCGCTCCCGGTTTGCGTGCTGAAATCTCTCCGAACGACACGAAACAACAATCCCGGTCGGTTTATGCAGAATCCGAACGGCTGTTTCAACCTTGTTGACATTCTGACCGCCGGGGCCGCCGGCTCGTGAAAACGTCACTTCCAAATCGCTGTCTTTAATCTCTACGTCTTTTGCTTCCGCGACCGGCAAAACCGCGACCGAAGCAGTTGAAGTGTGAATTCTTCCTTGCCGTTCCGTCTCTGGCACCCTCTGCACCCGATGAACGCCTGACTCGTTCTTGAGCGCGTCGTATACGCCCACACCGCCCAATTCCGCAATAAACGTCTTATAACCACGCGCGCCCGATTCGCTCGCGTCGAGAATCAAAAATTTCCAGCCGCGCCTCGCGGCGAATTTCTGGTACATCCGCGCGAGATCGCCGGCAAAAAGCGCCGCTTCTTCGCCTCCCGTGCCGGCCCTAATTTCCAAAATTATTTTGTTAGATCCGGTTCCCACTGCGATATTCAAACACAAAAAATAAAATAAGACAACCAATACCAGATTGCATACTTAAGCATACCACCTCTTCTACTTAATTATTCTTACTTTTTATTTATTAAAGAGGTCGGGAGTAAAAAGTTTAAGGCGATTTTCAATCACTTTTTCCATTTTCACCAAACCTTCCGGCATTAACTTATAGGGCGCGATTTCTTCGGGGTTTTCTTTAAGGGCGGTTTCCAGTCCTTTCCGCCAAGCGACGCGAAGTTCCGTTGAAATATGTATGACGGAAATGCCGGCTTCAATTGCCGCTCTTAAATCCTCGTCGGTATTACCGGAGGCACCATGGAGAACAAGCGGAATTTTCACCGCTTTTTTTATTTCGCGAATACGCTCTATATTTAACCGCGGCTCCGGCGCGTTCGCGAACATGCCGTGAATATTCCCTACCGCCGGCGCGAGCATATCTACACCGGTTTCGCGTACAAATCTCGCTGCCTCCTCAGGTCTAGTCAAATCTTCAGGGTTTATTGCAACATCTTTCGGAATTTCACGCCTTACCACCGAGCCGCTCCCAATATAGCCTAATTCCCCCTCAATAATAACGTTTTTATTGATTTTTTTCGCGGCCTGCACCGCCTCTTTTGTTTTTTGAATATTTTCCTCCAACGGCATCTTACTACCATCAAAAACTATCATGTCAAAACCGTTTTGGGCCGCCTCTCTTACTTTTTCGAGAGAATAGGTATGGTCGGCGTTCAGAAAAAGCTGACATCCAACTTTACTAGACTCAATCTCCCCGCGAATTGACTTCAATTTTTGGGAGATTAAACCTCGAGAGAGTGTGGGCTTACCAATATTGAAAGCATACTCATTGTTATAGCTTACAACCAAATCGCGGATGCGGTGAACGCCGAGATATTCCCGCTCGCCTTCAGAAACACCGATTATAACCGGAATATTGAGTTTCTGGGTAACGCGAGAGACGGCTTTCAGCATCTCCAAATTGGAAACGTTGAAGTGGCCGATTGCCACTTTTCTTTCTTCGGCTCTTTTAATAATTTTTTGTAATTTGACCATTAGGATTTGTTTGTAAATTAAGATTTAGAAGTTGGAAATTTTAGAATTTAATGATGCCTTTATCAAAGTTTTCAATCAGGAGTTTTTCCATTTCCTCCTCACCGCCCGCGTACGCTTCAAAAATCCTTGTCCATAGCGCTTCTTTCTGATGATAGGTAAAAAATTTCTCCTCTCCTTCCATAAAAGAAACGAGAGACATGGCGTTGTCCTCTAAATCAAAACTC